>NZ_JAGGQS010000020.1:76212-187078 GCF_018613175.1 Bacillus sp. ISL-47
AATCCTGGGCCTGCTCCAAATCCTGGACCGTACCCTCCAGGTCCCATCTGCGGTCCACCACAGCCGCAATCGTCTGAAGCACCCATTACCGAATCAGGCATCAATGGCATTTGACTTTGAGACGGCATAAGAGGCATTTGTGCCATGCCTGGAGACTCTTCCATTACTCCTTGAACCTGAGGCATTTGATGCGGCATCTGGTGTGGCATCTGGTGCGGCATCTGCTGGCCATACTCGGCACCCATCACTCCCGTCGGCATTTGGTGCGGCATCTGCTGACCATACTCAGCACCCATCACTCCGGTTGGCATTTGGTGCGGCATCTGCTGGCCATACTCAGCACCCATCACTCCGGTCGGCATTTGGTGCGGCATCTGCTGGCCATACTTAGCGCCCATCACTCCGGACGGCATTTGGTGCTGCATCTGCTGGCCATACTCAGCACCCATCACTCCGGTCGGCATTTGGTGCGGCATCTGCTGGCCATACTCAGCACCCATCACTCCGGACGGCATTTGGTGCTGCATCTGCTGGCCCATTTGCTCGGCACCCATTACTCCTGTTGGCATTTGAGGCATTTGGGCCGTTGGCATAAACGGTGACGATTCATCGTAATCAGGGCTCTCAACTCCGGCCATCATACCCATGTGCGGCATTTGATGCTCTGGCATCATCGCACCCTGGACTTGCGGCATTTGATGCGGCATTTGGGCCATCGGCATCATTGCACCCTGGACTTGCGGCATCTGGTGTGGCATTTGAGCCATCGGCATTTGGTGTGGCATCTGAGCCATCGGCATTTGATGCGGCATTTGGTGTGGCATCTGCTGGCCCATATATTCTGCTCCCATTACTCCGGATGGCATTTGGTGCGGCATTTGGTGTGGCATCTGCTGGCCCATATATTCTGCTCCCATTACTCCGGATGGCATTTGGTGCGGCATCTGATGAGGCATCTGTGGCATCATTGCACCCTGGACTTGCGGGAAAGGCATTTGTTGGAAACAATTGGGATTATATGGATACATTGGCTGATATTGACCTCCTTTTTGTGTGTAAACAGGTGATTCACTTTCAGGCGATTCCGGACTTTCATCTGCAATCGGCTTTGCCTGCGGGAGGATATTGACTGGTTTAGGCGGGAGCTGCGGCTGTGGTTTAGTCTCTGAAATAGGCAATGGCTTTTGCTGGGGCTTAACTTCTGAAACAGGCAGCGGTTTTTGCTGTGGTGCCGGCTGTTGGACAGACATATTCATCATGTAATAATTGTTTATATCAATTTCTGGCATGACTGGCTTAGGCATCTTTGGAGTATAAGGTTTTTTGGGTAATTCCTTTGGTACTTCTGCTTTTGGCGCAGTTACTTTTGGAACTTCCTTTGGAATTTCAACCTTTGGTGCCGTAACCTTGGGCATTTCTTTCTTTGGCGGTGCCGGTTTTGGCACTTCTTTTAGAGGCTGCTCCTTAGGTGCTTCAACAACAGGCATGGTAATAGGCTTCTCTTTGGCAAAAGGATATTCTGCTTTTGGCATTTCCTTTTTGGCACCCATATTTATTTTAGCTTCCGGTTTGCCCCCGATTGGAGCTTCTTTTTTTATAGAGCCTCCAGTTGCGGGAACTTTTATTTTCATACCGGGCATAATCATATCAGGGTTGCTGAGCTGTGTATTCATCTTTTTCAGCTCTTCAAAATTCACGCCGTACTTCTTGGCAATCTTCCAAAGAGTGTCCCCTTTCTGTACGATATGGATTTTCACTCTGAATTCCCTCCTATGCGTAAGGTGATACTTCCATCAGCAATGTATCGCTGATGGTTAGTAGAACCAATCGGGCATTTACGGGCCGTTCATCCATCTTTTGAAAGGTGTAGATCACTGCCCGTTAAATCGCGATAAGTCCATATAGTGTATGAAGAAATGGGCAAATTGCTAACAATCTACACAAAAAGATATGCTGTATTTCCAATAATTATGATTTATTCTTATCTTCAAACCCTATTAAGAGAGGCTTTAATGACAAATAAAAATCCTCCCAATTGGGAGGATTTTATTTTTATTATGGCCGTTCCATCATTCTGTCCAATGCTAGTTTGGCAAAAGCTGCTGTATGCTCTTCTACTTGGATAAGATTGTTTTCCTGACCCTGTTCAATTGTTTCCAGGCACCAAACCAGGTGCGGCAAATCAATCCGGTTCATGGTCAGACAAGGGCACATATGCGGATTAAGAGAGATAATCTGCTTATCAGGATGCTGATTGATAATCCTGTTGACCAGATTCATTTCCGTTCCAATCGCCCATGAAGAACCCGGTTTGGAATTTTCGATTGCCTCTATTATATAATTCGTCGATCCAGCCATATCGGAGATTCCTACAACTTCCCTCTTGCATTCAGGGTGAACAATGACTTTCATTTCCGGGTACTGTTTCCGGACTTCTTTTACATTTTCCACAGTGAAATTTTCATGAACGGAACAATGGCCCTTCCAAAGGATCACTTTAACGTTCTCAGGGGAGCCCTCATATTCCAGCTTATCTGAAACCGGGTTCCATACAGCCATTTCATCGAGCCCAACTCCTAAATTATAGGCAGTATTTCTGCCTAAATGCTGATCAGGCAGGAATAATATTCTCTGCTTTTGCTCAAATGCCCAGCTCACCATCTTTTCAGCATTTGAAGAAGTGACCGTTGCTCCCCCATGACGGCCCACGAAAGCTTTAATGGCTGCCGTGGAGTTTACATAAGTTAAAGGAAGCATGGTTTCGCCGAATAAATCAGTGAGCTTTGTCCAGGCTCTTTCTGTTTGGTGTATATCTGCCATATCAGCCATGGAACAGCCCGCACGCATGTCAGGCAAAAGTACTTTTTGTGCCGGAGTTGTCAATATATCGGCGGTTTCAGCCATAAAGTGAACTCCGCAAAATACTATATATTCTGCATCCTTATTCTCCTTTGAAAGCTGGGCAAGCTTTAAGGAATCACCAGTGGCATCCGCAAACTGAATAACCTCATCTTTTTGGTAATGATGGCCCGGGATAAATAGCTTCTTCCCCAGCCTTCCTTTTATCTCCCTTACTCGCGACTCGAGTTCCAATACGGTCATCCCGCGATATTTTTCCGGAAGAATATTTGCTTGTTTTTCTGCTGTCTGAAAAATATTCATACCTTCATACCCCTTTGCCATATATGCTTGTTTTTATTCGACTGTAACTTTCACACTGATATCAAGCGCCTTTACTGAATGTGTGAGAAAACCGATCGAAATAAAATCAACCCCTGTATTGCTAAAACTCGCCAGGTTTTCTAATGTTATGCCCCCGGACGCTTCTGTCAAGGTTCTTTCAGGAACAAGGCTGATCCACTCTTTAATTTCTTCAGGCTTTCTGTTGTCAAACATAATAACATCCGAACCTGCCTCAACTGCTTCGATTACCTGTTCTTTTGTCTCTGTTTCAACTTCGATTTTTACCATATGCCCTATTCTCGACCGTACCGCTTCTACTGCTCTTCCAATCGAACCAGCAAAAGAAATGTGGTTATCTTTAATCATAACTGCATCATAAAGACCGTAACGATGGTTAAATCCGCCTCCGCACCGGACAGCGTATTTTTCCAGCATCCTTAGGCCCGGAGTTGTTTTCCTTGTATCGCAGATTTTTGTATGGGAGCTATTAAGAACTCTTATAGCCTCATTTGTTTTCGTTGCAATCCCGCTCATTCTTTGGAGCAGATTCAAAATAACTCTTTCCCCTTTTAGAAGGATGGCTACTGGGCCATGTGCTTCCGCAAGGATTTGGCCATTTTCAATCCTTTCTCCATCTCCCACTCTTAAATCGATATCCACACGGGAGTCAAGAACAGCATATCCGGATCTGATAATTTCTTCCCCGCAAAAAATACCATTCTCCTTGGCAATGAAAACAACCTTCCCTGTGTTTCCTTCCCCAAAAATCAGCTCGCTTGTCAGGTCACGGTCGCCGATATCCTCCAGAAAAAATTGTTCAAGTTGCAATCGCAGTTTTAATTTGTTCATTTTTACCATCCTTTTCTATTTTACGGCATTGAATAATTCTTTTTCGAAGCCATTCATGATTGTTTTCGACTGGATAATCCTGGCGGAAATGGCCACCCCGGCTTTCTGTCCTTTTTAAGGCAGAATCGGTTACAAGCCATGCCGTAATAAGCATACATGCCCTTGTAATTTCATCAGGGGAAAGATCATCAAATTCCGTTGCTATCCATTTTTCGATTTGAAAGCTTTCCAGCCAAGCAAGCTGATTCAGCAGTCCTTCCTTCGTTTTGATAATACCTGCATGCTTCATCATTTTTTTCTTTATATCTTCTTTGGAAGGTAAATAACCGGTTGAAGGAACCCTTCCTTTTGACTCTGGACTCGAACTCATTTTACCGATTTCACAGGGTGGCTGTTCATTTACCCATTCCGCTAGTTTTTTTCCGAAGAATAAGCCCTCAATCAGTGAATTGCTTGCAAGCCGATTTGCGCCATGAATGCCTGTGCACGCTGCTTCACCAATTGCATACAAACCGGGTATACTGCTCCTTCCCAGTAAATCGGTTTTAATACCGCCCATCAAGAAATGGCTGCCAGGTGAAACAGGTAACCTTCCGAGACTTACGTTTACATCATTTTGCTTACAGATAGCGGTAATGGTGGGAAATCTTGATTCAAAGTTTTCTATTGAAGATATATCCAAAAAGACCGATCTTCCCTCTTTCAACAGATTGTAAATAGCTTGTGATACAACATGCCTTGGTGCCAGATCTCCTAGTGGATGAATGCCTTCCATCACTGGTTTGCCCTCATCAGTGACCAGACGGCCACCTTCCCCCCTCACCGCTTCAGAGACGAGGCCTAAAGCTGTGCCGTTTTTATAGAGCAGTGTAGGATGAAACTGTATAAACTCCATATCTACAATCTCTGCTCCTGCCCGGTATGCAAGGGCAATGCCGTCTCCTGTTACGGTTTCCGCATTGGATGTAAATTCATATAGCTGTCCGCACCCGCCAGTAGCCATCACAACATGGTTTGAAAAGAACCTATGAATATTGCCATTAGTGTCTTTCCCTTTTGCGCCTATGCACCTGCCTTCCGACTCATTTATCAGCAAGTCAAAAACATGCATATTTTCTATGATTCTAATGTTTTCGTTTATCTTTGTTAACATAAAGTCCATTAATGTCTTTCCGGTTGCGTCTCCGCCTCCATGGACAATTCTATTTTCTGTATGGGCGCCTTCCCTGCCCAATGCGATGTCTCCTTTTGAATCTCTATCAAACATGCATCCCTCTACAAAAAGGCCATTAATGAGGGAGGGGGCTTCACTTGTAAGAGCCAAGACTGCATCAAAATCATTATGGAATCTTCCTGCCTCAAGTGTATCCATGTAGTGCTTTGAGGGATGATCGTTGCTTCCGAGGGCAGCAGCAATGCCCCCCTGGGCCATATTTGAATTTCCATTTTTCACAGCGGACTTTGTGAGAATTATCACATTCAAGTCTCGGCGCAGCTTCTTTGCCAGCTGCAAAGCGGCCACCCCGCTTCCAATAATTAGAACGTCGGCGTACATCATTATTTACCTCCTGTTTTTACAGGTGTCTTGACACCTATATTTACATAGATTTAGAATTATGACAAGAGTTTTCATAGAATAAGAGGAACTTCTATGTGTTTTAATTTTGGAACAAGGTAAATGCAAACTCATTTCCATCGTTCGATGCTTATTCGCGGATGCTCATTCATAGTCAGCGGGAGAAGCGATTCCCAGGGAGACCCACAGGCCAAGTGCTTGAGGAACGTCGGGCTGCGCGCGGTTCGCTGATCGCCTTAAGGGGAAATTTACAGGCAAAGTTAACAGAGCCAAAGATTTATAAAAATCGAAAGCAGGTGAGATTATAAAATACTTTGATTATGCCGCCACATGTCCACTGGATAGTGAAGCGGCAGATGCCTATATAAAAGCTTCAAGTGAATTCTTTGGCAATTCAAGAAGCCTTCATGATACAGGCAGTGAGTCTGAAGGGCTTCTCGAAAATTGCCGTAGTGAACTCGCAAGAATTCTGGGTACAGAGAGTGAAGGAATCTACTTTACAAGCGGGGGTACAGAGGGGAATTTCCTTGCGATTCATGCTTTGCTTTCTTCCTCAGAGAAAATAGGGAAACATATAATCATGGGGATGGCCGAACACTCTTCCATTCATAGCATAGTGGAAAAGGTCAGTCTGGATAAAGGCTATGAAATTACCAAGGTCCCTTTTGATATGGATGGACGCATTGACCAGGAAAAATTAAAGTCAGCCATAAGGGATGATACCGTATTAATTACTATTCAGCATGGTAATCCTGAAATAGGCACATTGCAGCCAATCCCTGAAATTAGGAGTATTTGCAAGACGAAAGGGATTTTGCTGCATAGTGATTGTGTCCACACATTTGGCAAAACAGACCTAAAGGAAGTAGCCAGGAATGTTGACAGTTTATCTTTTTCAGGCCATAAATTTTATGGTCCAAAAGGGGTTGGAGCCGTTTATCTCCAACCAGGATTGCGTTGGGATGCATTTTTACCAGGAGTATCCCATGAAAAAGGATTTAGGCCGGGAACAGTGAATGTTCCAGGGATTGCAGGGATGACAGTAGCTGCCCAGAAAGCATATGAAAATCTTGATGTCCACAACAGCCATTTTCAACTGTTGCGCAATGCCCTTCTGCTTGAACTTGAGCCAGCAAAAGGGAATTTCGTGATTTACAACTTTGAGCGTGAGTACCAGCTCTCTTCTACATTAGGTATGCGTATGAATGGACTTGAAGGGCAACATGTCATGCTCGAATGCAATAGACACGGATTTGCCATTTCAACTGGCAGTGCATGCCGGAGCGGAATGAAGTCTATATCAAAAACGATGGAGGCACTCGGAGTGTCCGGAAAAAGCGGCAAAGAATTTTTCCGAATCTCTTTTGGCTGGAAAACTTCTGTGGAGGAAGCAAAAGCTTTAGGCAGAACACTTGCACAAATCGCACACTTAGCAGTGCCCCTCTAAGTTTTTATCTTCTTCCGGTTATTATGTTAGAATGAGACATTATCGGAAAGTAAGGGAGAGTAAAACATGAAGGAACAAAAAAAGGTACTCGGAGAAGAACGAAGATCCTTTTTGCTCCAGCTTCTTAAAGAAAGCGGGCAGCCCATTACGGGCGGTGAGCTTGCTGCGAAAACAAATGTAAGCAGGCAAGTTATTGTAGGAGATATAACATTGCTTAAAGCTAGAGACGAGCCGATTATTGCAACAAGCCAGGGGTATATGTACCTTCAGCAGGCGTCACCTTCTGTTATGGCGGAACGGACCATTGCCTGCCATCATCACCCTGAGAGGACCGAAGAAGAATTAAATCTACTTGTGGATCACGGGGTCACAATAAAGGATGTAAAAATCGAGCACCCTGTATATGGGGACTTAACCGCTTCTGTTATGGTGTCGACCCGTAAAGAAGTAAAGAAGTTTATGGAAAAAATAAAATCCACAAATGCGGCTTTCTTATCAGAATTAACAGACGGCATACACCTTCACACGATCTCGGCGCCATCCGAACAAAAACTGGATGAAGCGGAACAGTCATTAAAAAAAGCCGGTTTTCTTATTGACCTTTAATATGAGAAGCACATCCGGCAGTGCTTTTTTATAATGGCTGCTTTCTAAAAGATTATTGTTTTTGAATAGGTATAAGAGATAAACAAGGTTGGTTAATTGGAGCGGAAGGTGCTAACCCCGCGAAAATGCATTTCGCATTCGTTCGTTGTGTTAATGCAAGGAAGCTTATTCAAAGTCCAGCGAGAGGAGTGGGACAGGTGAGAGCCTACAGCCGCTGTTCGCTGATCATCCTGGAGCGGAAATCAACCTCTCCTCACTACTTGTTTAAAAAGCAGCAAAGTTTGCGAAAAGTGGCTTTATAATCAAAATAAATCTGCGCCAGAACATGAGTGTCGCAAAAAAGGATCCCGTCTAAACGCGGATCCTTTTTCATACACCCAAGATGTTCATTAATACTAAGGCAGTGTTAGAGCTCATTGTTAATCTTGGCACCCTGTTGATTGGAGCGGGAGGAGAATCAGACCGCCCGAGATTCAATAAACTCCTGGAGCCGGAATCAGCAGGCAAGTTTAACAGAACCTACACTAAAATTGTTTAACCCAAGATAAAGCCATATTAATCTTGAAGAACCTTGTTCTTCTTCTTATGGAGCTGAAAATACGGGTAGCTCCCCAATATTTTCACACTGCATCCTAATGCTTCCAATTCCGCAACCGCCCCGGGTATCAGTACATCATCCTGTTTCATATCTACATCTATGATAAAAAAGTAATTGCCCAGTCCGGTTTTCATTGGTCTTGATTCAATTTTAGTTAAATTTAATTTCCTCCAAGCAAACGCAGAAAGCACCTGGTGAAGTGCTCCTGCCCTGTCAGCTGGCAATGTAACCATGACAGTCGTTTTATGTCCGGAAAACTCTTCTCTGTCTTCTTTAATTGTAATTTGTTTATTGGATAAAACAATGAATTTTGTATGGTTGAAATCAAAGTCGTGAATATCCTCTTTTGCAATAGCTAATCCGTAAACCTGTGCAGCTAATTCATTTGCAATGGCACCAGCTTTTTCACCTGGGTGGTCTTTAACATATTGTGCTGCAGCAGCCGTGGAGGTTGTGCTTTCACACGGGATTCCTTTCAGCTCTTTATGTAAAAATTTGTGGCACTGGGCAATTGCATGGGAATGGCTGTAAACCACATCTGTTTCAGCCCAATCTTCCAAATTATCGGGATGAACCATAAAATGCTGGCGTATAGGTGCCGTTAGTTCACCAACAATCGGCAAATCTACCTCATGGATTAAATAATCTAGAGTAATGTTCACTGAACCTTCCAATGCATTCTCAAGAGGAACTACCGCCAAGTCTATTTCATTACCAATCAAAGCATCAAAACAGGCAGGTATAGTCGGATAGGGAACAGCTATCTCTTCCGGAAATAAGCCTCTAACCGCTATATCTGTGAACGTAGCCTTTGGGCCCAAGAATCCAATTTTCACGGTAACTCCCTCCCTTCGTCAGAGTTGTTTTAACTTACTGAAAACTTTCTTTATACTTTATCACTTTAACATATGTGTGTAAAATACAAAATAATAATTTTAGAAAAACCTGCTTAGCCAACCTCTTATATTCGATATTGTGCAATCATTTACCTGCATTAAACTCCTTAGCGAAAAAAAGGGCCGGATACCGGAGCGTAATTCCTTACGCACCTGTTCCCAGCACCTCTACTTTCTCTACAAATTCCAATTTTCGGAGCCTGGTTAAAAGCTCATCAATGTCTATCCCCATTTCCGTTACATTTAAGGATAAAGTGACATTAGCTCTCCCTTGAAGGGGTATAGTCTGGTGAATCGTGAGGACATTGCATCCTGATGATGCTACTACTCCCAGCAAATGGGATAGGGTCCCCGACCGGTCTTCCAAATGAAAAAATAATGTTATAAGCCGTTCTTTTACAACGGTATGAAAAGGAAACACAGTGTCTCTGTATTTATAAAAAGCACTCCGGCTCAAATCAACCTTCTGGACGGCGTCCCAAACCGATTCAGCCTTTCCCCTTTCGATCATTTCCTTCGCATCCAATGTTTTCTTCATTGCTTCAGGCAAAACATCTTCGCGAACCAAATAAAATTTTTTATCGAATCTATCTTTTCTCATTTCTCCACCCCGTCAATCGAGAAGGTTAGTCAATAAACTCGAATTCATAATCAAGAAGCTTGACGATGTCGCCGTCTTTTGCTCCCTTTTCGCGAAGAGCATCATCTACTCCCATACCGCGCAGCTGCCTTGCAAATCTGCGGACAGATTCGTCTCTTGAGAAATCCGTCATCTTAAAGAGCTTCTCAATTGCATCTCCAGATACAACAAAAACTCCAGCAGGATCCCTTGTAATAACAAACTCTGTTTGATCGGCTTCATGTTTGTAGAGAACACGATGGACTCCTGTTTCTTCTCCCTCTTCTTCATGCGCAAGAGGAAATTCAGGTGTTTCTTCAATCTTATCTGCAATTGCAAATAATAAGTCTCTTAGCCCTTGGCGTGTAACAGCCGATATAGGGAAGATTGGGTAATCCTCCTCTAATTGCTCTTTAAACTTCTTAAGGTTTTCCTCGGATTCAGGCATATCCATTTTATTCGCAACAATAATTTGCGGTCTTTCTGTCAATCGCAGGTTGTATTCTTTCAGCTCGTTATTGATTGTTAAATAATCTTCATAAGGGTCTTTTCCCTCTACTGCTGCCATATCAATAACGTGAACAATGACTCTTGTCCTCTCGATATGCCTCAAAAATTGATGCCCAAGGCCAACTCCCGAATGGGCGCCTTCGATTAACCCCGGCAAATCTGCCATAACAAAGCTCCGTCCATCTTCTGTTTCAACCACGCCCAAATTAGGCACAATGGTTGTAAAATGATACTCGGCAATTTTCGGCCTTGCAGAGGATACAACAGATAAAAGCGTAGATTTTCCTACACTTGGAAAACCGACCAAACCTACATCAGCAAGTAGCTTTAATTCAAGAACGACATCTCTTTCCTGCCCCGGCTCACCATGCTCAGACAATTCTGGCGCTGGGTTCGCAGGTGTCGCAAAGCGGGTGTTCCCTCTTCCGCCCCGTCCGCCTCTTGCAATAACAGCTCTTTGGCCATGCTCTGTTAAGTCTGCTATAACTTCACCAGTTTCCGCATCCGTTACTACTGTGCCGGGCGGGACTTTTACAATCATATCTTTAGAATTTCTGCCATGCATGTTTTTGGACATGCCGTGCTCACCGCGAGGCGCTTTGAAATGACGCTGATAACGGAAATCCATTAACGTACGCAAACCCTCATTTACTTCAAAAACAACATTGGCGCCTTTACCGCCGTCACCGCCGGCAGGGCCGCCATTCGGCACATATTTTTCACGGCGGAAAGCAACCATTCCGTTACCCCCGTCGCCGCCTTTTACATAAACTTTGACTTGATCGACAAACATTTTTTTATTCCTCCCGTCTGCAGTATGTCCCGATTGCCTCGCATTCAGCCAAACGACCGGCACTGACTGGATCCACTCCTACATTGAAGGATTCCCCCCAAACCTGCAGAGTTTCACTTTATAGTATTACTTTTTACGACGGAAATCACTCTCTGCCATTTGCAGTAAATGGCACAAAAAGCTCCAGCGCTAGCTCCTGTTCAGCTAATTCCTGAACAGCAACAGTTATGTCAGCGGATTCCTTTTTTAAAAATTGCTCCAAGCTTTCCATATCTGTTATTATTCCGCTAAAATCAAAAAAGAAACGAGCACCTTCTTTTTCATGGCTGATTGAAACGGATAAATGATTTTCATGATAAGGCTTTACCGATGAGTTAAGACAGTTAAAAAAAGAGCCCGTCCACTCAGAAAGAATGCAATCATCCAATGGTCCTGCTATTGCATCATCCAGGACTTCATATTCAAGCTGGAAGGAATGATTCTCCCAGTTATATGTGAATAGAAGTGAAGCAAATTGAGGAAGGTTTAAATTTGACAGTTTTGCCTCCTGCTGTGCTTCCACCACAATTTCATCTATAATTTCCTTTGCCCTGTCAACCTTGTTAAGGGAAAGATTACCTTTAATTAATTGTATTTTATTTAGCCAGTCATGGCGGGCATGACGCAGCACCTCAATCATATTCCAGTCTTTATCCATATATGCACTCCTGTACGGTTTTTAAGGTGTCAGAAGACTGCTGCTTGCTGTAAGTATATCAAAAAAAAACAACTGACAGTAAGCAATTTTATGCTAAATAAGAAAATATTGCTTTATGTATCAAGAAGCTGCCTCACAAGAGTAATCTTTCTTCTAAAAGCTATAATTTCCATTAAAATAAGCGAAAGTGCATGTGTGAAGTTATTAAACCAGGGCTGTGTTAATGATAATGAATGATTTAACAATGTGCAGATGACCTAAAGGCACGAATAAGCCGAAAATGCTTTCGCGTTTCCTTCGTGCGGTGTTTATTCCCGGAAACAATGTCCTGCGGGAAAAGCTTACCAAGGGAGCTCCCGCAGACGCAGAACGCCGAGGTACTTCGAAGCCTGCGTTTCGCTGAGTGTCTGCAGCGGAATTCACCACGCAGGTTTAACAGAGCCTTAAACAAAAAGAAAACCCTAACCTTGGGCTAGGGTTTTCTCGAAAAGGCTTATGCCTCTTGAGCTGCAGGATATACGCTCACTTGCTTGCGGTCACGTCCAAGACGCTCGAACTTAACAACACCGTCTACTTTCGCAAATAGTGTGTCGTCTCCGCCTTTACCCACGTTTACACCTGGGTAGATCTTAGTACCGCGCTGACGGTATAGGATAGAGCCGCCAGTTACGAATTGTCCGTCTGCACGCTTAGCGCCAAGACGCTTTGCGATTGAATCACGGCCGTTCTTAGTAGAACCTACTCCCTTTTTAGAAGCGAACAACTGAAGATCTAACTTTAATAGCATTTATTCCACCTCCTGCTTTTTGAAGGTAATGTTTATATACTTTCCGTAGTCTTCTTCAATCGTCTGCAATGATATGACCATACCTTCGAGAAGAAGCTGGACTTTCTCATTTACGTCCTCCGGCAGATCCGGCAGAACACAGCGGAGAAAACCATCCCCACCCTGGCCAATCTCTGGCGTCACACCGGTTAAGGCGTGCACAGCATTGATTGCGCCAATGGCAACAGCGGATACGCCTGCACAGACAATATCCTTTCCTCTATTTGCGAAGAATGCATGGCCGCTAATTTCAAACGAATGAATAGTTCCGGAGCTTTTACGATTAATCGTAACTTCAATCATCTAATATCGCCTTATTAAGCGTTGATTTTTTCAATCACAACTTTAGTGTATGGCTGACGATGACCTTGCTTCTTACGATAGTTTTTCTTCGCTTTGTACTTGAAAACAGTGATTTTCTTTTGACGGCCTTGTTTTTCAACTTTAGCTGTAACAGTAGCACCATCAACTACAGGGCTTCCTACTTTTACACTATCTCCGCCAACGAAAAGAACCTTTTCAAAAGTAACTGTTTCGCCTGCTTCTGCGTTAAGCTTTTCGATGTAGATAGCTTGACCTTCTTCTACACGTAATTGCTTTCCGCCAGTTTCAATAATCGCGTACATGAACTGCACCTCCTCTTAGACTAAGACTCGCCATCCCAGGCGCCGACAAGAAAAGCGGAGAGTGCCTGTTTATCGGCACTCGCAGCTAGACACAACTGCGCGGACTTAACTACCTGTTCTGAGCGGTTGTAGCACGGGTGCGCTACAAACATAACATGAAAATCCTATCATATAATGAATAATCATGTCAATAAGAATTATATGATTCTCCCGAAAGGCATCCAATAAAATTTTAATGGCATGCCTTATCTATTATATAGCTTTTGTCCTTCCTGGGAAAGTGGCAAATAATGCTCTTGCTTCCCAAAACAAAAGCAGGCCGGGATTAGTTTTCCCTCGCCTGCTTTTTCTTTAATTCTTCCGCATAGCCAAACTGCCTTATTTCATAAAATGGCTTACAAGTCTCCTTTAAGGAAAAGATCACTTCCAAGCCAACACTGTCTTCTATTCTTTTTTTATGGATTCCATTCTTACCAGAAAAGACCGCTGCTACTTCCGATGTGGTTTCAACCAAAACTGCTTCATGGTCCTGGCCCCGGTGCTCCCATAATTCCCTTTCAAGTCTGAATGCAATCGTTTCACCACTCAAAACCCTTCCGGTGCCTTCACATACTGTACACCTTTCCGTAAGTGACTCAGAAATGGCCGCCTTCGTTTTTTTTCTGGTCAGCTGAAGGATTCCAAGAGGAGTGAATCCAACTAAATTAGTCCGCCTTTCATCTTCCTTCAGTGCGTTTTCCATTTTTGCAAGAATTTGTTTTCGGTCAGACTCTTCATTCATATCGATAAAATCAATTAAAATCATGCCTCCAATATCCCGAAGCCGGATGTGCCTTGCAGCTTCTTCAGCCGCCCATGCATTGGTCTTCAAAACCGTATCCCGGCGATCCTGCTTACCGGAAAATTTCCCGGTATTCACATCTATAACCGTTAAGGCTTCTGCTTCGTCAAAAATCAGGTAAGCTCCATTTTCAAGCCAAACAATACGCTTTAAGGCCTTGTCAATCTGATCTTCGATTTTTTGGGCTGCAAAAATATTTTTCTTGCCAGTGTAAAGGTGGATAGGCAGCCTGCTGGATTGCTGAAGCCTGTTTTTTAGGTTTAAATCGTCTACAATGACTTCTCCGTCTTTGACCTTCTTGATTTCTTCCAGAATTTCCGCAATAAAGGAATCACCTTCAAATACTATTCCTGGCTTTTTTAGGGCTTCAGCTGTCTTTAAAATATCCCTATACTCCATTCTAAGCTTATCAAGCTCTTCAATCAGTTCAGTTTCCTTCTTTTCTTGACAGGATGTCCTGAAAATGAGCCCTTCATTCTCTTCTTTTAGACGATAGCCAAACTGCCGCCATTTTTCTCTGACAGCACTATCCTCAATCTTTTTTGAAACGGCTACATAACGGCCATTAGGCATATAAATGATAGAATCACCAGAAAACTCAACCAGCCCCGATAATCTTGGGCCTTTCGTTCCTGTGGCATCCTTCTCAATCTGTACAAGCAGTTTTTCTCCTTGATGCACATAGGAAGAAATACTCTGTTTATCCTTAACAAGCTTTTCTTCGTTAGATTGAAGGTACGAAGCTAATTTGTCACGATGAAGAAATCCGCTTTGCTCTTCACCAATCTCCACAAAGGCTGCGTTCAACCCAGGCATGACCTTTGCAACCGTACCAAGATAAATATTGCCTACAGATGACCGCTGCTTCGGCTGATCAATAAAAAGCTTCTCGATCCTGTTATTTTTTAAGCGGGCAAATCTCCGCTCTCTAGTCACATAATTTACAACTAACGTATTCAAATTACTTTTCCTCACTTTAACGCAGTAATACGAGCTGTGCTTCTTTAAAAAAGCTGTTTTTAAAGTTTGTTGCTTTTTGAAGGCAAACTTGGTTTTTCTAACTGAGTTGATTGTAGCGGAGGGCATTTGACTCCTCGAAAATGCATTCGCATTTTCTTCGTGCGGTGTTTACTCAAAGATGCTCTTCCAATGTCCTGCGGGAAGAGAGGGAAGTGCGAGACCCCACAGGCGAAGCCGAGGAGGCTCGCATCGCTCCCCGCGGAAAGCAAATGCCCCGTGCTGAAATCAACGGTCTGAATCCAAAAGCAAAAACAACAATCAATGAGAAAATAGCCTTAAAAAAATGCTCATTAATAAACATACAGCAAGTCCCCTACTTTTGCTGTTAGTACCTTTTCTGCAAAATAAGCATGCAGCAGCTCATTTTCATCTAAAGAACCTTTTTCTTTCCCGTCTTTTTCAATTATGATTGGATGCTTACATCCACGCTGGAATCTTTCAAGAACATGAATAACCAACTCTTCTTCTTTTACAACCAGGGGCTTTAATGTCCGAAAATCGCTGTTTTTCCCATAATATCTCTCAAGGAGAAAGCGAATAAAAACAAACCGGCTTTGCTTCCATTCATGGTATAGCGAAAACATCAAAAAAGCGAGGATCACCCACATATTCAGATTAACAGGAGATGTCAATAAAGTAAAAATAATGAATCCAAATATACCAGCTCCTGATATCAGCAATGTTTTTCTGTGGGCATCTGGAAATGCCCGGTTACGTGACATCCATAAAAAAATCAGCTTTCCGCCATCTAAAGGCCAGACAGGAAGCAGATTGAATATCAAAATCATTAAATTAAATTGTATAAACAGCTGAAAGATTTCTTGCGGCATCCAAGTAAGCTGATAAAAAAGCAATGCCGCTCCCATCATCCAAATATGCTGAAGCGGCCCGGAAATTATTACTATAATTTCTTCCTTAAGCGGCCTATTTCCATGCTCATCCATTTCCGCCACACCCCCAAAGGGCAAGAGGGCTATCCTTTTGATTCTCCAGGAAAAGAGGGCTGCAGCTGCGGCATGACCCATCTCATGCACGAAAATAATCAGCAGCAATAGACATAGTTCAATAAAATGGGCAGTTGCCACTGACAACCCAATAATCGCCCATAACAAAGGATGGATATGAATATACTTTATCAATTCTGGAATTTTATTCAAATGGTATCACCTGAATCGGATCTATAAAGTCATCACCTTTTTTAATAGCAAAATAAAAGGAGCCTTTTTCACCATCTTCAGTATTACCCGCAGTACCTAATCCTGTACCTTTTTCAATATATTGATATGGATTTACATTAATATCTGCTAAATTGCCATACCAGGATTCGCTTTTATCACCATGCTGAATAATAACTGTGTTACCGAAACCGTCTTTTTTCCCGGCAAACCTTACTAGACCTTCGCTCATGGCCTCAACGGAAGCTTCCTTTCCGGTTTCAATTGTAATCCTTTGGCCATTATCATTAAAGTCTTCAAGAATTTTAGCAGAAGCAGGGAGTGCATAATCACTGTCTGCAGAAGAGCTCTGGGTCTCTTTTTTTCCGTCTGAAAACGGAAGGAATGCAAGCGGCTTACCAAACTGGTCTTCATACCAGCCTGAAACAGCAGCGAATTGAAAATCCTTTTCCATGGAAGCCATCACAAAATCCCTTGCAGGATTAAGCCTTGCCGTCTCGTTTTTAAAGAGAATCGCTGCAAGTAAAAAAATACAGGCTGAAGCAAGCAGTTTAAACAGAAATAACTCTTTTCGAAATAAAGGGTGGTCTCCTTCTCCCATTTTTGTGTCATAAGAAGGAAGCTTATTAAACCCGTAGCGTTCCTCATCCTCTGTCCAAAGAAGATGTGAATCTGCCTTCTTGGACAGCCTTTCATTCTCTTTTTTCCTCCGTGCAATTCTTTTGCGAATTTCATCCGCTCTTGAATTCATGAGATCCCCACCATTTCCTTAATAACTCTATTTGTACAAGTTTATGAGTTGTCCAAAAAGAGTATGACTCACGGAAGGAATAGATATAAAAAAAATAAACCGGGGAACTCTCCCCGGTTGTTTGCTGCCAGTATTCATTATTTAACGCCAAAAAACTTTTTAATTTTTGAAAAGACGCCCTTGTTCTCCTCTTCAAGAGGCTGAAGCGGCACCGATTCGCCAAGAATGCGGCGGGCAATATTTCGATATGCTACTGATGCTTTGCTGTTAGGGTTTAAAGCAATGGGTTCGCCATGATTCGAAGCCTTGATCACTTCATCATCATCTGCCACAATACCGATTAAATCAATCGATAGATGGGCTGTAATTTCATCTACATCCAGCATATCGCCATTTTTCATCATATGGCTTCGTATTCTGTTTATAATCAGCTTTGGCGCTTCTACATTTTCTTCTTTTTCAAGCAATCCAATAATTCGGTCTGCATCACGGACAGCCGAAACTTCCGGTGTCGTAACAACAATAGCCTTGTCCGCACCAGCAACCGCATTTTTATACCCCTGCTCAATTCCGGCTGGGCAATCGATTACAATGTAATCATAATCCTGCTTCAGCTCATCAACCAGCTTCTTCATCTGCTCAGGCTTCACGGCTGATTTATCGCTTGTTTGTGCAGCTGGCAGCAAATACAGCAAGTCGTCAAACCGCTTATCTTTTACAAGTGCCTGATGAATCTTGCATCGGCCTTCAACCACATCAACAAGATCATAAATGATGCGGTTCTCCAGCCCCATCACAACATCAAGGTTACGAAGGCCAATGTCTGTATCCACCAGGCAAACCCTTTTTCCCTGAAGGGCAAGTGCCGTACCTACATTTGCGGAAGTAGTCGTTTTTCCTACACCGCCTTTACCGGACGTAATGACAATCGCTTCTCCCATCCTAGCTTCCCCCTTGCAATCTAGTAATATTTGGTCTTAGATGCATTAAAACCTGTAATCTATCAACTGTAATTTGCTCATTTTCGTCTATGTAAGCACATTCCATTTCTCTCTTTTCCTCGTCTTGATCCTTGTCAGGAGCCCTGTTAATACAGTCACTGATCCTTAATTGGGAAGGCTTCATAAGAGAAGCAACCACAACCGCTTCCTTATTTCCATGGCAGCCTGCATGGGCAATTCCTTTTAAAGCGCCCATAATAAATATATTTCCTCCCGCCATTACAGTGCCCCCCGGGTTTACATCCCCAACAAGCAGAAGATCTCCCGGAACTTCTAATACCTGTCCAGATCGAATCATTCTTGCGACTGATACGATTTCACTTTCCTCTTTTCGTTTTTCAGCTTCATCTTTTGTTATAACATTGGAACTTATGGACTCAACGATCAGATTTTTCTTTTGCCGGATTAACTCCTTTAATTCTTCCTGCTGTCCATTGGTAAGATATCGATTGCCCACTTGAACTCTAACCGAAATAAGCCGGTCTTCCCCAGCCCTGGAACTTTCTGAAAGCTTCAGGTCAAGCTCTTTCTTCAGTTCTCTGTATGAGCAAGAATCATCGAGGTGCAATGTCAGCCCGTCTTTTGTCCCTTTGATTGTAACGTTTTGGTTTTTTTTCATTTCAAGATGTTCACCTCAATGATAAGAAACACATAAGTGGTTTATTGCACTCTATTTTCATGCAGCCCGGATAATAGGAACTAAGGTCAGTTAGGGCTGAATTTTTTAAACAAATGGCTGTTTTTGCGAACTTTGTTGTTTTTTAAACAAGTAATGAGGAGTGGTTGATTTCCGCTCCAGGTTGCTCTCTTTCCGCGGGGCGGGCGGTGAGCCTCCTCGGTGCAAGCACCTGTGGGGTCTCACCTGTCCCGCTGGAGTCTCGCACCTTACGCTGCAATCAACCAACCTTATTTATTAATGGTTTTATTCGAAAATCTATTTAGCAACAACAATCTTTTAGAAAAGAGCCAAACAAATAAATAAGACAATTATCCCTATCCTAAATAGCCCATAATAAGTAGAATTCGACAGAAACCTTCTAAAATCCTTTTTCCCTAATGCTGTTTTCGCAAACTTAGCTGCTTTTTTAACAAGCAGTGAGGGGAGGTTGATTTCCGACCCAGGATGCTCAGCGTGCAGCTCTTGTGGGCTCTCACCTGTCACACTCCTCCAGCCAGAGTCTCGCAGCTTACAGACCAATCAGCCAACCTTTTTTATCAATGTTTTTTAATTACAAAATCTATTAAAAAAAACAAACTTTTTGGAAAGAGCCTTCCCTAAAATTATTCATTTAAAAGAAACCGGGTTCAGCCGGTTTCTTTTCGCAATAATATTGATATTGAATGGTACACATGTTTCCTATTCCCCTACACTACTCATTTAAGCTATCTGCATATTTTTCAAATAATCTTTTGAATGGATAGGCAGCAAGGATAATAAAAATCAGATTCAAAATAAGTGTAGGCACAAGGCGGGACGATAAGAAGGCTGCAAAGTCCATGTTTGTACGATGAATCAAAAAATTCATTTGGTAGGAGCCGGCCTCAAGCAAGGCAACCCCCAAGAGAACTATTATGGAAGCCATGGCTATATTCGTCTGAAGAATTTTCATCAGTTTAGTCATAATATAAGCAATGATAGGAAACAGAAATAGATAAATACCTATTATTTCCACATAAACGATATCGAAAAGCAAGCCGAATAAAAGCCCGTATATGACACCGTGCTTTTTTGAACCGTAAATGGTCAAAAACAGCAAACTGGCAATCAGAAAACGCGGAACGGCAATTTTGCCGCTGCCAAACAGCTCAGGCGGGGTTAATTGAACGAATATGCTTTCACCAATAAATAAGCCCAGGAGTATGAGAGGAAGAAGAAATCTTCTCACAGTTCCTCCTCCTTCTCATCTATCATTTCCATTAATTCAGGCTGGAGAGCCCCTCTCTTTACAACCATTACATGGCCAATATCGTAAAAGTCAGCTCCTGGTTCTATATAAGCAGTTTGCGTCAGTCCAAACTCATCAGGAACTACATCTACGACTTTCCCGATTGGAAGACTTTCAGGAAATACGCCTCCGAGGCCTGAAGTAATAACATTCTGCCCTTTTTCAACTTTAGCATCATAAGGTATGCGTTTAAGGAGTAGAAGCCCCTTCTCTTTATCATAGCCTTCAATCAGACCGAAAAAGTTATTTTCTCCAGCCTGGATCTTTGCCGATATGCGATTGGTCGGATCCATAGAGCTTAGCAGCTGAACGGTTGAAGTGAAGGTATTGCTGCTTTTCACCTTACCGATAAGCCCTTTAGATGTAATGACAGCCATGTTCGGTTCAATTCCTGCATTTTTCCCTTTATTAATAATAAGCAGTTCATGCCATCGATCCGGGTTCCTTCCTATCACAGTTGCCTGCTTCGGTTCAAATTCACTTAATGAATCTTTTTTATCAAGGATCTCGCGAAGCTCAGTATTATCTTTTTTAAGTCGCTGAACTTCTGACTCCAGCCGGGCAAGTTCATCAAGCCGTGTTTTCAACTCTTTATTTTCTTTGTATGTATTTTGCAAGTCTTGGACATTTTCAAAAAATCCAGCCACATAGTTTACAGGACGGGATACGGCATTCTGCACAAAACCGGTAGTATCTTTTAAAAATTGCTCAGGCCAAGTTAAATTTTCTCTATCTTTTAAAGAAAACCCAATCAATGCCACGAGAATAATGATGCTGACAAGCAAAATAATCAGGCGTTTATTCAAAAAGAACTGTGGCATCAGTTACACCTCGATTAGTATTTTTTACACAGGTTATAAGAAAAGCGCATGGCGCCTCCCTATACCATCATTGCTTCCAAAGATAACATATATCTACAAATTTATCATTTAGCATACAAGATTAGACAATACGAAAGTTGAGCCCAAACACTTCAAACTCGTGAATGGGCTTCATGTTTTTTCGTATCTATCTTTGGTTTTTATCGTGACTCTTTGGCTTTATTTTTAAATAAGTCAATATGGTCCAGAGCTTTCCCAGTGCCAATTGCTACGCAATCAAGCGGGTTTTCTGCAATAAGGACAGGCATTTTCGTTTCTTCACTGATCACCTTGTCCAGGTTGCGAAGCAATGCACCCCCACCCGTTAGAACAATGCCGCGGTCCATAATATCAGCCGCTAATTCTGGCGGTGTTTTTTCCAGCGTGTTTTTCACTGCATCCACAATGGCATAGACAGTATCATTCAGAGCTTTTGAAATCTCTTCTGCAGTAATTTCGATCGTTTTTGGCAAGCCAGTCAAAAGATCGCGTCCGCGGATTTCCATGTTCTCCACACCCTCTGGATCTCCTGCAGAACCTACTTCAACCTTAATCATTTCAGCAGTACGGTCACCGATCATCAAATTATAATTTTTGCGGATATAATTTATAATGGCATCGTCCATTTCATCACCGGCAATACGGATAGATTGGCTTGTTACAATGCCGCCCAAAGAGATGATGGCTACCTCAGTAGTTCCGCCGCCAATATCTACAACCATGCTTCCTGTAGGTTCCCACACAGGAAGATTTGCGCCAATTGCAGCAGCAAACGGCTCTTCTATCGTATAAGCATCACGCGCTCCTGCCTGGCGGGTTGCATCCACAACTGCACGTTCCTCTACAGCTGTAATCCCAGATGGCACACAAACCATTACATAAGGCTTTCCAGAGAAGAAGCTCTTATTTTTATTGGCTTGTTTAATGTAATATTTCATCATGACGGCCGTTGTTTCATAATCGGCAATGACCCCATCCTTCATTGGCCGGAGTGCTACAATATTCCCGGGGGTTCGGCCGATCATATTTTTTGCGTCATTTCCGACCGCCACAATATTTTTTGTGTCCGTCTGGAGTGCAACTACAGATGGCTCTCTGACTACGATTCCTTTCCCTTTAACATAAACAAGTGTATTAGCTGTCCCTAAATCTATTCCAAGGTCTCTAGTACCGATTCCAAACATAAATGGTATCTCCCTTTCTGATACATAATGCTAATTTTAAGATAAGGTATAATAATTGAAATCTCTTTAATCTATCAGGTAAAATAAGCCTTTTAAACGCAAGGCATCTCAAAAATCATAACCAATATTATATCGTATCGTCAATTAAAAACATAGCTTTTTTACAAGGTTATTTCGAATGTTACATTACAAATAACCTTTTTCTTTCAAGCTGACAAATTTATTCTCGCCGATAATAAGATGGTCAAGTACATCGATGCCGATTATTTTGCCGGCCTCTGCCAGCCGCTTTGTTACTTCTATATCTTCTCTGCTTGGAGCAGGGTCTCCGCTCGGATGATTATGGATACAGATAATTGAAGCTGCAGATCTGCGAAATGCCTCTTTAAATACCTCTCTCGGATGCACAATTGATGCATTCAGGCTTCCAATAAAAATGGTTTGCTTATGGAGCACCTGATTTTTCGTATTTAAATAAAGGCATACAAAATGTTCCTGTGACAGGAACCGCATGTCGTTCATAACATAATTTGCACCATCTTCAGGAGAGCGGATGATATATCTATCATCGTAGGCAAGATTAGAAATTCTCCGGCCAATTTCGACAGAAGCAAGCAATTGGATCGCCTTCGCGGTTCCAATACCCTTAATTGCGGTGATTTCATCCAACGATGCATCCTTCAACAGCCGAAGGCCTTCAAATTGAGTGAGAAGCCTGTTTGATAATTGCAGAACGGATTCATCTTTCGTGCCCGTTCTTAGCAAAATGGCAATCAATTCGTGATTTGAAAGGCTTTGCGGTCCATTTTGGACAAATCGCTCGCGAGGACGTTCATCTTGAGGGAAATCTTTTATTAAAAAGGATTCAGTTTGCATATTATTTCCTCCCTAACCTATGGGCCAGGGAGCAAAAGATGAGGAAAATCTATTAAGGATGCGCGTAGCCCGCCTTCCTTAATTCCCGAACCGTTCTTGACACAGGAAGGCCGACAACCGAAAAATAATCTCCATTAATGCTTTTTACAAGCACGCTGCCAAAGCCCTGTATTCCATATGCTCCCGCCTTGTCAAATGGTTCACCGGTGCCGATATAAGAGTTAATTTCTTCATCTGTTAACTCCCAGAACACCACCTCGGTTTTTTCATAGAATTTTATTTGTTTGCCTGGTGCCAAAATGGAGACACCTGTGTAGACGGAATGAGTTGTTCCCGACAGGCTCTTCAACATACTGAAGGCTTCTTCGCTATTGCTTGGCTTTCCTAAAACATTTCCATCCTTGACTACCACTGTATCTGATCCAATCACAAAAGCATCAGGGTGCTTTTCAAAGACAGCAAATGCTTTCCTGAAGGCGAGTTCCTTCACAATTTCATCAGGTGTTAACCTGGGATCAAAGCTTTCATCAACATCACTGCTGGAAACTTCAAATGTTAAATGAAGATTTTTGAGAAGTTCTTTTCGCCGTGGGGAAGAAGAGGCTAAAATGAGGTTTTGCATCGAATCACCTTACCTTTATGTATCAATTTGGGAGATACAGACTTATCGTATCAAAAATCGGCTGCACAAACAATTTAAAAAACTGCTTTACATAATTATTTGATAAAAGTTTATAAGGATCGACAAAATGAAAGAGCCTGCCGAAATTTCCCGAACAGACTCCTTTAATATGCGATATTTCCCAGAAAATATTCGAATGGTAGAAATTTATGGCACTATTTGCTTACAATGACTGATAAGCGGCCAGAAACGCAAGCAGGTGCTGCTGAACTTTTTCGGCCGAAGCTGCATCTCCAGTTTGCTGGAAGGCATTCATTTGTTTGGATGCATTTTCGAGTTCTTCTTTTATAGAAATAAGCCCTTGTTTTTTGATTTGATCAGCTTGTAATTCATTTAATGCAGCACTCTGCTTTTTCATATCCTCAACCAAACCTGCGGGCATAGTTTTTTCAACAGCTGCACTGGCTGCACCTGCTGTAAGGGTTTGATACATGGAGGGTGCCATTTCAAGTATTTTTTTCTCCACTGCATTTAATCCCTCTATAGACTTCGCATCAAATATGATTTCTTTTGCAAAAACATCGATACCTTTACTTTTTAAAGCTCCGCCCATTTCTTTCGCATGCTCAATACTGTCAGCTACTCCTAAATAAAGAAATGTTTGTCCGTCCATTTCTATTAGTTTGCTATTTGCACCTTTTTGAGCGTTTGCTTCCTGTATTTGTTTGGCTGCTTCGCTATTTGAGAAGACTCCTCCCTGGACCACAAACGTGGCCAATGGGTCTAGTGCTGCTGTTTCCGTTCCGGGCGGCTGTCCAGAAGATGCAGGGGTTTCAGTTACGGCAGGAGCAATAGTCTCGGCTGCCTGGTCAGTGAATACCAATTTGAGCATAATGAATCCAAAGCTTGTCCCAAGCAGGACAGCAAAAAAGACAGCAAGAAAAATGGATGTGAGAAAACCTTGCTTATTTTTCCTCTTGAAGTTTTTGGCCAATGTACTGAGTCCTTTTTTTGCTGGGGATTTTGGAGGGGTTGCTACCTTAAACTCTTTAATTTCCGAATCCTCCGTCTCCTCTGGCAGGATCCAATCGAAACTGTCATCTGCTTCTTTTGCAGCAGCGGTTTGTATTGAAGTAAAGAACTCCGTTTCCTCGTGTTTTTCTTTTCTTTCCAGCTCTTTTGGCTTCCAGTTTTTTTTCTGCTTTCCTTCATTTTTCTCCTGAAACGGACGGTCCTTGCCATTTATTTTTATTGTGATCGTTTTTCCGTTATTAGGCTTGTCCACACCTTGTCCTCCTTCCATGTCGATTGCTGAATTGGTTTCATCCTAACATACTGCTAAAAAAAAATAACAAGACTTTTGTCGTCTTGTTAGCGAATGATTTCGTCAAATTTTTTAAGATCCTATGCAAGTTGGAAAAAGACATTTTAGCGGATAATTTTAAAAGCCTGAAGATAGCCATTGTAAGTATTGATTTATAATTGGAACACCAAAATAATAGGAAGTCAAAGTACCTGCCCCGATGAATGGCCCAAAGGGAATGGCGCTGCCTTTTTTTACTTTACCTGATATCAAAGCCAGCAGACCGAATAAAGCACCATAAAGGGTTGCAATAAAAAAGGATAGCAGCATTAATTTTGTGCCTATTACAAAACCAATAACTGCATAGAGTTTAATGTCACCGCCACCCATGCCGCCTTTACTAATAACTGCTATAAACAATAAAAGAGCAAATCCGCCTGCTGCCCCATATATTGAGTCGAACCAGGGATCTAAGGGTATAAATATTCTTTCTAATAAAAAAACCACTGAAAAAACTACCAGAATTTTATTCGGAATAATCATATACATAATATCAGAAACCACAATAATAATAATCAGAGAAGTGAGAGTCCATGCCACAAGCAATTCACTGGTCCACCCTAATAAAAGGGGAGCCGAACCAAACAATAACCCTGTACCCAATTCAATTAAGGGATATATAGGAGAAATCATAGCTTTACATCCCCTGCATCTTCCTCCTTGAAACAGATAGGATGCCACTGGAATAAGTTCAGATGGTTTTAACTGCCGGCTGCAAAACGAACATGAAGAGCCCGGAAAAACGATTGACTTTTTCAATGGAACTCTTAGCCCTACTACATTAAAAAAAGAGCCAAGTATTAAACCCAATATAAAAATAAAAACGAATATAAAACTCAATTCCTGCCACTCCCAAAATCTTGACGTATTGCTTTTTTAGATACATCCAAAGGATTAATAAGTTTATGCTAATATAATTGAGTTAGAGCACACCCTTACCATTTTTGCCAAAGTCATTTCGTATAGTTTGTTTTTTTGACTATAAAGCTTGCCCGTTGATTTCCGCTCCAGTTACGCAGCGAACGAACGGGAAAAACTGATTATGTAGTAAAGATCCATTAAGAATATACTATGATTCTCTTATTTTATTTTACAGGCCACCTTCACATTCCAAGAGTATTATAATTAATTCGCTTATTTACTACATGCTTAATATCCAACACTTTTGTGTCTTTTGACATAGAAAATGCGATCTTTTATCTGCAACTCATGTAAAAGCAGCCTGCGTGATACCCTCAGGCTGCTTTTTTATTTTGGCTCTGTTAAATCGGCCTGTTGATTTCCGCTCCAGGCACTCGCTTTCCGCGGGCGGTCCGGGAGCCTCCTCGACGCATTCACGCCTGCGGGGTCTCCCGCTGACACGCTTCTCCCGCAGGAGTCTCGAGCCTTCCGCTCCAATCAACAGGGTGCTAAAAATCAACATTGAACGTTAACACAGCCTTTATTTTACGTATTCTGCGACTCTGTTCCTTCCTGCCCGCTTTGCTCCGATATACAGGGCTCTGTCGGCATGGCGAATCAGGGCAAGTGAATCGTCTGCGTCCATTGGAGCAGAAGCTACACCAATCGAAGCTGTGATATGAACGGTTCGGCTTCTGCTGCTTTTATCCATATGGTGACGAAGGTTAAATGGCCGGTTGGCTATCGTTTGCCTAACAAGCTCCGCCCATTTCATTGCAGCTTCCTTGTTGGCATCCGGCAATAAAATAACAAATTCCTCTCCTCCGTAACGGGCAACTATCCCCTCATTCCCCATTATATTGGTCAGCCTATTTGCCAGCTCACAAAGAATTTCATTTCCGCTTTGATGACCATAAGTATCGTTCACTTGTTTAAAATGATCTATGTCCAGAATAATCAGTGATAAAAGGTCTTTTTCACCTTTTTGCATTCTGCTGAATTCTTCACTAAGCTTATTTTCTATATAGCGATAATTATATAGTTTAGTTAGTGCACAGCGTTCACTTTTCGCTTTGGTTTCTTCATGATGTTTTGCATTTTCAATGGCAATGGCAAAGTGTGAGCATAAAATATCAACGATCATCAGCTGTGACTTTTCATATGCCCGCTTTTTGTTCGAGGAAAGCAATAGCACACCAATCACTTCATTGCTGCGGACTATTGGCACACTGATAATGCTCTCCGCGCCATCAGGCAAGAATTCCTTAGCAACACTTTTCCACTCTTTTTTCGAATGAAATAAAGCGGATTTCCTAGTGAACCAGACACGCCCGCTAATTCCTTCATTTTTCTTGAGCGGCTTGAGGTCAAGCTCCTTCTTTTGGCCGTTTTCAACTCGATAGATTAACTGCAACGCGTTCTCATCCACAATATCTAGAATATAGGCATTATCTACCGGAAGCATCTCATTTAATTTTAAGATAAAGAGATCCATGACTTCATTTACATAAAGTCGCTCTGCCATTTGATGCCCTATTTCTGCTGCTTTTTGGAGGTAATCATTTATCTTTTCGCTAGAGTAATACAGATGGAGAATGATGGAAAGACTAACGAATGGCACCCCTACAAATAGCAATGCAAGCAGCCCTACTTCCAGGTAAAGTATATAAAGAACAAGACCGATCGGGAAAGTGATCAGCGAGGTGACTAATTCCCAAACAAGGTCTTTCTCAAAAAAGGAGCTCTTCCTCCCATAGACTGTATACTGAATTAAACTGAGCAGCAGCTGATTTAAAGTAAAATGAATCAGCGGATAGGCGGCGGCAACCCAGAAATATTGCGGGTTGGCAATGACATCAATTCCCGTTTTGCCCCCCATTGCAAAGTAGGCTAATCCACTTGCCAGCGACACCGCAAAAAACATTAAAGAGTTAAGCGGCAGACGGAAAAACTCGTGCTTTTGAAGTTTAAGCTTCATAAGGAGTATAATGACAGCTAATTGGACCATCACCATTTCTACCAATAGGCCAAATGTTAAGAACACAGCCATTGAGACCCATTGAAGCAAAAAAATCGGCGTATTATTGACCACCATAGGCATGACCGATACAAAAAACATCAATATAAAAAAGGCAAATAAATTAATACCCTGTCCGGCAATCTGAGGAGGGAAGAAATAATAAGTGATCAGCAAACCTGCTGGAAAAATGAGAAGCCAGATACCCCAGACTATAGCTTTTATTTGAGAACTAACCATTTCCCCCCTCCTCATCAATATTAATTAGGAAAAAAGTCGGATAACGTGCATATTTTATCAAATTTTCTAACTTTTGTCATATTATCATTTTTTATTTTCTAATAATTTCAAAAGATAGGGCTTTACTTCCGATAGAAAATAAAGTGATCCAGTAATTACAAAGACACTGTCTTTGTCTGTTTCTTTTAGTTCTTTATCCAAAAGCTGCTTCCAGTCTTTATTAAAATACTTCTTGTTGTTTGAGCTAATTTTATATAATTCTTCGGCCGCGGCTGCTCTTGGAAAATTAAATTCCGTGAAAGTGATCTTATCTGCAACAGAATCAAGACTATCAATCATTTTGTCGAGCTTTTTATCAGATAAGGCAGCAAAAACAATATTCCTTCTTCTATTTTGGAAACGCTTCTCCAACTCAGACGACAAAGCAGATATTCCTTCCTCGTTATGGGCTCCATCAATAATAATCAATGGATTTTCTGAAATGATCTCAAATCGCCCAGGCCAGTATGCTGCTTTTAGCCCTGCTCTTATATGTTCATCTTCTAACAGAAAGGAGTAATATTTATTTAAGAGCACTGCCGCCATCACAGCAAGTGAAGCATTTTCTGTCTGGTGCTTGCCTGCCATTGCCGTTTCAAGCCCTGGAAACTCCTTAAATACAGTCTTTAAGTTAAAGAATTCTCCCTTTGGTAAAGATTTATGTCCAGCAATGGTAAATTCGTTCCCCAGCTGGTAAACCGGCGCCTTCATTTTGAAAGCTTTTTCTTGTATGACATTCAATGCTTCTTGCTGTTTTATGCCAGTGATCACATTTATACCAGGTTTAATGATTCCAGCTTTCTCAAATGCTATTTCCTCATATGTATCCCCCAGGATGGCTGTATGGTCAAGGCCAATACTCGATATGATTGATAAAACAGGATAAATGATATTAGTGGAATCGTATCTGCCCCCCAGCCCTACTTCAAACAAAACAATATCGGCAGGCTGGACGTGTCCAAAATATTGAAATGACATGGCTGTAATGATTTCAAATTCGGTGGGACCCCCTAGTTCTGTCTTTTCAAGTTCTTCATCCAAGGGATATATATCATTAGCAAGCCGGACGATTTCCTCATCCCTGATTGGGACACCATTTAGGGAAATTCGCTCATTGAATTGCTCGAAATAGGGTGATGTGAAGGTTCCAACAGAATAGCCGGCTTCCTGAAGAATCGACCTCAAAAATGTAACCGTTGACCCTTTGCCGTTGGTCCCGCCTATATGGACAGATTTAATTCTTCTCTCTGGATGTCCGAGCTTTTCCATCATCCATTCCATTCTTTGAAGCCCTGGCTTGATCCCTAGCCTTAATCTGGAATGAACCCAGTTAAGCGTTTCTTCATAAGTCGAAAACATGCATTTGCACCTCCGTAATACAGGAAGGAAGACGAATCCTCTAAATGGACCCGCCTTCCAGATATATTGGTTATTCTCCTTTAAATATGTGTTCAATAAGGAGGACATAAAGAACCAAGAAGATCAAGGAAGCGCCGCATTGAGCAGCGGAGCGTATGTCCTTGATACGTGAGCAGCGAAAAGCAAGCTGACCCAGAGATTCGACTGCTATTTTTCCCGGACTTATTGAACTTCCTTAAGTTCTTTAATTCGTGCTTCAACAGCTGCTCTCTTCTCACTGTAATCTTTTTCTTTTGCCTTTTCTTCTTCAATTACTTTTTCAGGCGCTTTTTTGATAAAGCCTTCATTTCCAAGTTTCTTTTGAACACGTTCTACTTCTTTGTTTAATTTATCCCATTCTTTTTGCAGGCGTGCAACTTCTTCCTCAATGTTGATTAAGCCTTCAAGCGGAAGGATAATTTCTGCTCCGGTCACAACAGCTGTCATAGCTTTATCAGGTGCCTCAATCTCCAGAGCCAGTACGAGTTCTTCCGGATTACAGAAGCGTTCAATATAGCCGCGGTTATTCTCGAGAGTATATAGAACTTCCTGATCCTTTGCTTTTACCATCATTTTAATCTTCTTACTCATTGGTGTGTTCACTTCTGCACGGCTGTTCCGGACAGAGCGGATGATCTCTACAAGCAGCTTCATTTCATTCGCCGCCTGATGGTCAGTGTATTCTTCCTTAACAGCCGGCCACTGGGCTGCTGTAATAGATTCACCTGAATGCGGAAGGTTCTGCCAAATTTCCTCCGTTATAAATGGCATAAATGGATGAAGCAGGCGCATTGTGTTATCCAGCACATATGCCAGAATGGATCGTGTTGTTTTCTTGGCAGCTTCATCTTCGCCATATAGCGGAAGCTTTGCCATTTCAATATACCAATCACAGAAGTCATCCCAGATAAAGTTGTAAAGAACGCGCCCAACTTCACCAAATTCATAGCGGTCAGACAGTCGTGTGACCGTTTCAATTGTTTCATTTAATCGAGTTAAAATCCATTTGTCAGCAACAGATTTTTCTCCGCTTAGATCGATTTCTTCGTACATTAAGCCATCCATATTCATTAAAGCGAAACGGGAAGCGTTCCAGATCTTATTGGCGAAATTCCATGTTGCTTCTACCTTTTCCATGCTGAAGCGTAAATCTTGTCCCGGTGAGCTTCCTGTTGATAGGAAATAACGAAGCGAATCAGCGCCATATTGATCGATTACATCCATTGGGTCGACACCATTTCCAAGAGACTTACTCATTTTTCGCCCCTGTGAATCACGAACAAGACCATGGATTAAGACATCCTGGAATGGACGCTGTCCGGTAAACTCAAGTCCCTGGAAAATCATTCGCGATACCCAGAAGAAAATAATGTCATAACCTGTTACAAGCGCAGCGGTTGGATAGTATCTCTTGAAGTCGGCTGCCTCAGTTTCCGGCCAGCCCATTGTCGAAAATGGCCAAAGCGCTGAACTGAACCAGGTATCCAAGACATCTTTATCTTGTTCCCAGTTTTCAATATCTCCAGGTGCTTCGTGTCCCACATATACTTCACCGGTTTCTTTATGGTACCAGGCAGGTATGCGGTGACCCCACCAAAGCTGGCGGGAAATACACCAGTCACGGATGTTTTCCATCCAGCGAAGATATGTTTTCTCAAATCTATCAGGAACAAAATTCACTTTTTCCTCTTTATTTTGAAGGGCTATTGCTTCATCAGCAAGCGGCTGCATTTTTACAAACCATTGGGTTGAAAGATACGGCTCTACAACTGCACCGCTGCGCTCTGAATGGCCAACGGAATGCATATGTTCTTCAATTTTGAATAGAACTCCGTCTTCTTGAAGATCCTTCACGATTTGTTTGCGGCATTCAAAACGGTCCATACCTTGGTATTTTCCTGCTTTATTATTCATTGTGCCATCTTCATTCATAACCAGAATTCTTTCAAGATTATGGCGGTTTCCGATTTCAAAATCATTCGGATCGTGTGCAGGCGTAATTTTTACAGCACCTGAACCGAAATCCATTTCTACATAATCATCGGCAACAATCGGAATTTCACGTCCAGTGATTGGCAGCTTCACTGTCTTCCCAATTAAGTGCTTATAGCGTTCATCTTCTGGATGTACAGCAACAGCAGTATCGCCAAGCATTGTCTCGGGGCGGGTTGTTGCAATTTCAATATGGCCTGAACCATCAGTTAGCGGGTATCTCATATGATAAAAAGCACCCTGGACATCTTTGTAAATAACCTCAATATCTGAAAGGGCCGTTTTAGTGGAGGGGTCCCAGTTAATGATATATTCGCCCCGGTAAATTAACCCTTTATTATATAGTGAAACGAACACTTCTCTTACGGCTTTAGACAGGCCTTCATCTAACGTAAAACGTTCACGGCTATAGTCCAGGCCCAATCCAAGCTTTGACCATTGCTGGCGAATATGGCTTGCATATTCTTCTTTCCACTTCCAGGTTTCTTCTACGAACTTCTCCCGGCCAAGGTCATAACGGCTTTTGCCTTCGCTGCGAAGTTTTTCTTCTACCTTTGCTTGAGTGGCAATACCCGCATGGTCCATACCTGGAAGCCATAAAACATCATATCCCTGCATCCGCTTCATACGCGTAAGGATATCTTGAAGAGTCGTATCCCATGCATGGCCAAGATGAAGCTTTCCTGTTACGTTTGGAGGCGGTATAACAATTGTATAAGGCTGCTTCTCAGCATCGTCCGTCGCCTCAAAAAATTTGCCCTCCAGCCACCAGTCATATCGTCCTTTTTCTATGGACTGAGGATCATACTTAGTCGGCATTGATAATTCATTATTATCCATGTGTCATTCTTCCTTTCTAAAAGCACTCATAAAAGATATCGGCTGTTTTCTCATAAATTGCTGTTTAGCCTGAAAATAATGGCCGTTGATTTCCACTGCGGGCGCTTGCTTTCCGCGGGAGAGAGCCTCCTCGGCTTCGCCTGTGGGGTCTCTCACCCCTTCTCCTCCCGCAGGACATTGAAAATCTTCCCTGAATCAACACCGCAAGAAAAAAATGCGATAGCATTTTCGAGGATCAAGCGCCCTCCGCTCCAATTAACTCAGCAGGTAAAACTTAGTTAACAATTAAGAGCAACAAACTCTGCGAAAACAGCGAAAATAAAAAAACTCCATTCGCCATAAAAGGACGAATGGAGTTGCTTCGCGGTACCACCTTTTTTTCAATCACTAAAGAAAATTAACGGCTCACAATGGAGCAAAAAAACATTCTTATAGAGATTGACTCTTAAACAGATAACGGATTTCCCGTCTTTCACTACTCGGATTGAACCTTTTGCAAAAGATGCTCGAGGGCGACCTTCCAACGGTTTTGCCTGAAAAACCTCTCAGCTATTGGTCTTCCTCTCTAAAGGCAAAGGGCCATCGTACTCTTCCCTGTCTTAGCAACTATATACAGTTTTTATATATTAGATATACTACCGAAAAAAGGCTGTTATAGTCAATAAGGATAACCGAATTTTTTATATATTATACGTTTTTTCAATTTAGAGGTGAGGCATAACGTAAAATTAGGCAACAGGTGATTTAGGTTGAAGCCACGTAATTGTTGCTTAATATGATCTGGTCCTTCATTTACTGAAGTTGAAGTTACTCCCATTTGAAAATTAGGCACTTTAACGCTGGATGAATCATAGGATAGAAATAAATAAGGACATTCGGGAAAGGGGCATGCGAAGTTGAGAAGAAAATATAATCCTTATACACTGCCTCCCTGGTTAAGAACTTTTAGAAATGTGTGTGCACAGTTCATTATTCCTTTTTGTGTTTTTCAGGGCATAAGAACAATACTCTTGCCCACTACCTTCGATGTGCTATTGCTTTCGATTTTCATCCTTACAGCCATTGCCTTTCACCTGGAAATAATTTAGGAGCCCAAGTCCTGTCAGCTTTGGGCTCCTTCTTGCTGCTGTGCTTCAGCAGCTGCTTTTGCTTCTTGTTTTTGGCGTTCAATTTCATCTATTCTCATTGCTACATATTCGGTGTTTTTCAATAGCCAAAACTGCCTCTGAAGATGCTGGACGGCCTTTCTCTCCCCCCTTTTCTGTTCTCCTTTATGATATTGTTCAGCGGCCCTTATAATGGAACCAGGATGGGCGAAATAGCCTTGGAACAGCAGCATCTCATCTTCCTTAAATGGGAAATACTTTAAGTATGTGTATATACAATCCACACTTTCATCCGATCTCTTCGGAAAACTTTTCAAGGTCCGAGATAAAAATGGCAGCAAATCATGGAGAGGGGAACCTTGCCTTGCATTTTCAAAATTCATAAAGTAGCCATATCCTCTATCGTCATATAAAAAATGTTCAGTGGAGACTTTTCCATGTATGATGACAGTCCGGGCTTTATCGCTGTCCTTTGTTTTTTCGTACCAATCCTTTAATTTATTTGTCGAAAATTTAAGAGCCTGACTGACATCATGATAATAAAGAGTAAACAGCAGCTCAAAGGGCGACATATACTCTTTTCTTTCACAGGACTCTATAAATCCATCCAAAAATTCATTTTCTTTCTCCCACTCCAGCAGTGTTTTTTCATAATGCTCCGTTCTATCTTCCTTTTTGATGGGAACTTCACGTGCTGACAGGGTATGAAGGCGAGCCAGCTCCCTAAGCATTTGCTGATGACGTTCAAACCGGTCCTCTTTCTCCTCATTTGACAGCCAGGGCATCAAATAAAAAAGCTCATTCCTGTGAAGGACTGCATATCTGCCATCAACTGTAGGGTATATGGGTACAATTCGATTATAGCCTTTTTGGTAAAGGGTCTGGACATGCCGTATGAAATCCGCACCATGTTGAGGCTTAATTTTTTTCAAAGCAAAAACCCCTTTATTGCTATAAATCTTATGGACTCTTCCAAACTCCTCCACAAAATGCGGCTCTAAAGAATAATGCTTTAAAATAGGAGAAACTTTTCGCAGCCGATTTTTTTCTTCCACAGTATCCACTCACTTTCCAAATGGCTTGATTGCAATTTGGAGTATCTTTACTCTCAGGATATTTCCCTGAGTGCCTGATTCACTCCCGGTTGTCGCCATTTCCCGGTTCCTTCTCTTGGTATGTTGTATAGTTCCTTTCCTTTTACTCCATATATAAGTTTCTTCAGGAACTCCTACGGAAATATGGCGTCAGCCAACTCATGACACACTTTTACTCATTTTTCTCCAATGTTTGATTCGTGTCACATTTCTCAAGAAATGAAAACAGCTGAGCGGGTTATCACTACCTGCTCAGCTGTTTAACCATTTAATGGGCTACCGCAACAGGAATGTACAGCACTTGCCCTTCATAAATATCCTGATTTATTTCCAGGTGATTCACCCTTAATAATTGCTGGGCAGGAATTTCATACCTTTCAGCAATTGCATCGATTGTATCTCCATTCTGCACAATGCAGACCTTTAGCTTTACATGTTCTTCTTCCTCTTCTTTGCGGGCAAAGAATTCAGTTAAAGACATGCTTTTCTTTTTCGAGAATTTTTTCTTTTTAGCTTCCTGTTCAGAAGATGATGATTCTTCTTCCTCCGGACTTTCCTGTACTGCCATTTCTTCAGGCTTCTTTTCATAGGAAGGGCTATCTGATTCTAATGCTTCAGTCATTTGATAGATCTCCTGAGCTGTAGGTGGCTCTTCCTCACTCCGCTGGGAAGCAAATGAAATTTCCGGTGTTGACTCTGCAGGCTTTTCATCTTTCTTCTCCTGTTTTTCTTCAATTGCTGATAGAGTTTCCAGCTGCACTTCATCAGTTTCAGGCTGTTTCCTTGCCTCTGCCTCAAATGGTACAAATACTTCTTTAGGCTCGCTCTGTTCCTCTTGGTGTTCCTCTTGGTGTTCCTCTTCCCTATGCTCTTCCTCAGCAAAATCGTAAACCGGCTCAGCTTCTTCCTCCTCTGCTTGTTTTTCCTGATAAGCTGGCCATTCCTCCTGGTTTACCGCTTCCTCCTCAGTCTCTTCAACAGCAGCTGTCGACCTGTGAACTGGCTCCAGCTCTTCGACTTCAACCTCCTCTTGCCATTCCTGAACAGGGAGATGCTGTTGATCGCCGTATAAACCGGTGATTGTTAAATTAGCTGTTAGTTTCATGCAGCTTCTTTCGGGCAGAACATAGTCAAAGGATTCTACCGCTACGTCAATATCATATATGCTTTGGATTCTATTATTTGGGATTGTAATATCGACTGGAAAATAGTGTTGAAATTCGCAAGTTCCCTCTTCTCTTTCCTCAACTGCCTGAACGAATTTAGCTCCTGCAAAAACCTCTTCATCACCAGCTGTTTCTGCATCACTCCGTTTATACTCACCCGCAAGTTCAAGCGCTCCCTGAATTGTTACATATTGATCGCTTTCCTGAATAGTTATATTGGGATCTAACGAAATTGAAATCAGTTCTGATACTTCCTGTCCTTTTTGAAACCAGACCGATTCTTCTAAAGAAAATCGTAAGCACGATGGATTCCCCTGAGACAAAGCGACTCCTCCCTTCAAATCTTCGCGTTTAATCACTATGTCATTAACAATCCTATGAGAGTTTTATATACTTTATGATTAGAAAAATAATGACAGAAAGATTCTTTTATTGATTTTTTGATCGTTTCAAAAGCTCTTATAAATTGGCCTGTTGATTTCCGCTCCTCACTACTTGTTAAAAAAGCAACAAAATTCTCGAAAACAGCCAATAAAAAACACCCATCAATTGATGAGTGTTAAGTCTTTTTATTTTAGTTTGGAAAATGCTTTTTCGGCTGCCTCTATCGTCTTCTCAATATCGTCATCTGTATGAGCGGTTGAAAGGAAAAGCCCTTCGAATTGAGACGGAGGCAGGAATACACCCTGATTTGCCATTTCCCTGTAGTATTCTGCAAAGTATTCCAGATTGGAGGTTTTTGCTTTTTCATAGTTAATAACATCTTCATTGGTAAAGAAGAACCCGATCATGGATCCGGCACGATTAATTGTATGCGGGATTTCAAATTTCTCTGCGGCAGCTTTTAAGCCCTCTTCCAGCCTGTCTGCTTTCCGTTCGAACTCTTTATACGATTCAGGAGTAAGCTGACTTAATGTCTCAAAGCCTGCTGTCATCGCGAGTGGATTGCCCGATAAAGTACCAGCCTGGTAGATTGGGCCACTCGGTGCAATTTGCTTCATGATTTCAGCTTTACCGCCGTATGCACCGACAGGAAGTCCACCACCAATAACCTTACCGAGACATGTAATATCCGGTGTAACATCGAAGTAACCCTGAGCACTATTGTAGCCAACACGGAACCCTGTCATAACTTCATCAAAGATTAGTAAAGAGCCATTTTGCTCTGTAATCTCTCTTAAGCCTTCAAGGAAACCTGACTGAGGAGGAACAACTCCCATATTTCCTGCAACAGGTTCTACAATAACCCCTGCGATATCCTCTCCATATTGTTCAAATGCATATCTTACGCTTTCAAGGTCATTATACGGAACAGTGATTGTATTTTTGGCTACACCCTCAGGAACTCCAGGACTATCAGGAAGTCCGAGAGTAGCTACACCTGAACCCGCTTTTATGAGCAGGGAGTCCCCGTGTCCATGATAGCAGCCTTCAAATTTCATGATTTTATTTCGGCCGGTATAGCCACGTGCTAATCGCAAGGCACTCATCGTTGCTTCTGTCCCTGAAGAAACCATGCGCACCACTTCTATTGAGGGCACACGTTCAATAACCAGCTTTGCCAGTTCATTTTCGATTTCAGTCGGTGCACCGAAGCTCGTCCCCATTTCGGCCACCTTTTTAATTGACTCAACGACACGGTCATTCGTATGTCCCAGGATTAAAGGGCCCCAGGATAAAACATAATCAATATACTCATTTCCATCAATATCATAGATCTTTGACCCTTTGCCCCGTTCCATGAAAATCGGATCCATATTGACAGATTTAAAGGCGCGAACCGGGGAGTTAACTCCCCCGGGCATTAATTTGCTTGCTTCTTTGAAAGCTTCAATAGATTTATCGTAAGAACGCATGTCATCCCTCTTTTCTTTTTATAGGTAAAACTATCGCTGTTCCTTAATCCATCTGGCTGCATCTTTTGCATGGTAAGTAATGATTAAATCGCTTCCGGCACGCTTCATGCCAGTAAGCATTTCCATTACAATTTTCTCTTCATCGATCCAGCCATTTTGCGCTGCAGCTTTAACCATGGAATATTCACCGCTTACATTGTAAATGACAATCGGCAGGTTAATATTATTTTTTACATCACGTACGATATCAAGGTACGGCATACCTGGTTTTACAATCAGAAAGTCCGCTCCCTCCATTAAATCAGACTCTGCTTCACGCATTGCTTCCATGCGATTTGCAGGGTCCATCTGGTACGCTTTGCGGTCGCCGAATTGCGGAGTGCTGTCTGCAGCGTCCCGGAAAGGACCATAAAATGCAGATGCATATTTTACAGCGTAAGACATAACCGGAATATTTTCAAAGCCTGCTTCATCCAGCCCAGCGCGAATGGCAGCTGTAAAACCATCCATCATATTTGATGGTGCAATGATATCTGCTCCCGCTTTCGCCTGGCTGATAGCCGTCTGTACAAGCAATTCAAGCGATGCATCATTTAGCACTTCACCATTTTCAATCAGACCGCAATGGCCATGATCAGTATATTCGCATAGACAAGTATCAGCAATGACGATCACTTCAGGAAAATGGGTTTTAATAAATCTTGTTGCTTCCTGAACAATCCCATGGTCATGATAGGCCTGCTGCCCGCATGCATCCTTTTCTTTCGGAATCCCGAATAATAAAACGGATTTAATTCCAAGAGAAGCCACTTCATTCATTTCTTCTTCCAAATGGTCCAGTGAAAGATTATAGATTCCCGGCATAGAAGGAATCTCCCTTTTGATATCATTTCCCTCAGCTACGAAAATCGGATAAATTAAATCCTCTGTCCGCAAAAAGGTTTCGCGCACAAGCGCTCTCATGTTTTGGCTTTGGCGAAGGCGTCTATGCCTGGTAAATTGCAGATCCATTAAAATTCCCTCCTAGTCATTGTTTCCAAATAGGCAATAATACTTTCAAGCATGCTATGTACTGTATATTCTTCCGGAACAGCATGTACATTTAGACCGTAGGCTTCTGCTCGTTCTTTTGTGACAGGGCCAATACAGCTGATTAAGCTGTTCTTTACAGAATCTTGATATCCAAGTTCCCCTATGGCTCCCATGAAATGATCCACAGTTGAAGGGCTTGTAAAAGTCAGTATATCTAACCCTTTCCCTGAAAGCTGCTTCTGTAACAGGGCAATGCTTTCTTTTGGAAAAACAGTCTTATATACAATGATTTCATTCACCTCGGCGCCTTTTTCAGAAAGGGCAGTGGCAATATAGTCCCGTGCCAGATTTCCCTTGGGAATTAAAACCTTCGTTCCTTTTTCAACAAATGGCAAAAAATCCTCAACAAATCCCTCCGCAACATATTCCCGGGGGATAAAATCAGCATTAAGCCCTTTATCAGAAAGACATTTTTGAGTCTTTTCACCGATCACTGCAATCTTCGGTAAAGGTTTGTTAACAGGCATTTTATAATCCTCAAAGAAAGCTTCAACGGCTATTTTACTTGTGAAAATTACCCAATTATAAATGTGAATTCGCTTTCGTGCTTCAGATAAAGCTTTCGGGTTTCGTAAAGGCATAAAAGCAATCAGGGGGATCTCAACTGGTATCCCCCCATAGTTTTTAACAAGCTTTGAAAATGCCTGAGCCTGTTTTTTCCCTCTTGGCACCAAAACAGTCATGCCTTTTAAAGGGGAGGAACGGGTCATTGCCCGTCAAGCTCCTCTTTTACCCGGTCAATCAGCTCTTTAGCTCCCTGTGCAGTTAACTTCTCAGCCATTGCAATTCCAACATCTTCCGGGTTTGTACCAGTTAACTTTTCCTTGTAGATGATCTTCCCGTCAGGGGAACCGACAAGGCCGGTTAATTCAACGTCACCTGATTCATTTAGTGTGGCATATCCTGCAATCGGCACCTGACAGCCGCCCTCCATTTTATGCAGAAACGCCCGCTCTGCCCTTACAGTTTGGCTTGTCTCACGACATGTGAACTTGTCAAGCAACGAAAGAAGCTCTTCATCACTTTCCCGGCACTCAATGGATAGAGCGCCCTGGCCGACAGCCGGCACGCAGACTTCAGGCTCCAAAAATTCAGTCACAACATCGGAAGCCCAGCCCATTCTGGAAAGTCCCGCCGCTGCGAGAATAATCGCATCATATTTTTCTGTTTCCAGCTTTGCTAACCTTGTATCTATATTTCCTCTAATCCATTTAATCTCCAAATCAGGGCGCTGGGCTAAAATCTGTGCCCCCCTGCGCAAGCTGCTTGTTCCAATGACGGAACCGGCTTTTAAGTCACTGAGCTTTACACGCCCTTTTGAGATTAGTGCATCACGATGGTCTTCTCTTTCAGGAATGCTGCCTATAATAAGTCCTTCAGGCAGAACAGCCGGCATATCCTTCATGCTATGTACAGCCATATCAATTTCTTTATCAAGCATTGCCTGCTCGATTTCTTTAACAAATAACCCTTTGCCGCCTACCTTGGAAAGTGTTACATCAAGAATTTTATCTCCCTTAGTCACGATTTCTTTCACTTCAAACTCAAAGGAAGGATCAATGCTTTTCAATTGATTGATTACCCATTTTGTTTGGGTTAGCGCTAGCTTGCTTCTTCTGGAACCAACAATAATTTTTCTCATGACAGCCTCCTACAATTGTCCAGTTGACCATAAGCTGTGGCCGCTGGACTTATGAATACCAAAAATGGAAAGATGAAAGTTTTCCAAACAGAAAGAAATTAATTAATACAATTAGGAATGATGCTATATTCCAAAGTGCCAACGATTTGCCGTATAAGCCTTTCCCAACTTTCAAATAGAGATAGATACTGTATAAAGCAAGGACAATAAAAGACCCGATTACCTTCGAATCGAACCAAATCATATCAGGCACTTTGAGATAAGCCCACTGAATACCTAAAATTAAGCTTATCATCAGCATAGGTACCCCAATTACGTTTAATACATATGACATATATTCAAGCTTAGATAAATCCGTTATCCGCAGCAATCTGGTCCCCCATTTTTTCCTTTTAAGCAAATCATATTGGATCAAATATAGTAATGAAAAAACAAAGGAGAGAGAGAAAGCCCCATAAGAAAGAATCGCAACGGTTATATGGATCAGCAGAAGTTCCGATATAAGCTGCTGCGCCTTTACGGCCGAATCAATCTGGACGGGTGCGAATGTATGAATGGCCATAATAATGAAGCCGAGAACATTTGTAAAAAAGACGATAAAATCGACCCTTAGAAGCCGATTAATCCCCAGAGAGAGTGTGATAAGAACCCATGCATAGAAATAAAGGCCTTCAAAAATGGTCAATACAGGGAACCTGCCTGTATTTATCATGTATAAGACAAGGAATACAGTTTGCAATACCCACACAAATGCAAGTAACCAGAAGGCAATTCGGTTCGCCTTCCGGTTATGATGAAGAAAATCGATAAAATATAAAAGGACACATAAGGCATACAGAACCACCGTAAATTCATGCAGCCGTGTCATATAGATGTCAAACATGGACAGAACCTCTCTTATGATTGAAAGGAAGCCTGCGGTGATTGAGCGATAGCGTGTTTTGGCTTGGCTGCTGACGCGTTCTGCTGCTCTGAAACAAGTTCTTCTATATTAAAGATTTTTACAAATAAATCTAATGCCTGTTCGGAACCTTTCTGTCCAGCCATTTCTTTAGCTTGTAAAATAGGATCTTTTAATAGCTGATTAATGATGCTCTTTGTATGCTTGTTCAACACCTTTTTATCACGATCACTCAAGTGAGGCAGCTTTCTTTCAATGCTTGTCATGGTTTCACTCTGTATAGCCAGTGCTTTTTCACGCAATGCAGAAATAACCGGAACAACTCCAAGCAAATTCAGCCACTGTTTGAAATCAACAATTTCTCCCTCAATCATCAGCTGAATTTTTTCTGCTGCCTTTTTGCGCTCCTGAAGGTTTGCTTCGACTATTCCCTCAAGATCATCAATGTCATATAGGAAAATGCTGTCCAATTCAGCCAGCTTTGGATCCAAATCCCGCGGCACGGCAATATCCACCATAAACAATGGCTTCCCTTTGCGCATTTTTTCCACGTTAGTCATCATGCCTTTAGTAATAACAAACTCTTTGGCTCCTGTTGAACTGATTAAAATATCAGCATCCATAAGAGCATTTTGAAGCTCATCCAGCGTCTTTGCTTCACCGGCATAACGGCTTGCAAGATCCTGGGCTTTTTCATAAGTGCGGTTGATAACAGTTACTTTGCTCGCTCCATTAGCATGAAGGTTCTGGATCGCAAGCTCTCCCATTTTGCCAGCACCTAAAATAAGGACATGCTTATTTTCAAGCGTACCGAATATTTTTTTAGCCAATTCTACCGCTGCGTAGCTGACTGAGACAGCATTGGCCCCTATTTCCGTTTCCGAATGTGCGCGCTTTGCAAGGGTTACTGCCTGCTTAAACAGGTGGTTAAATACAGTACCAGTTGTATTTTCTGATTGAGCCTCCAAAAAGCTTGAACGCACCTGTCCCAAAATTTGTGTCTCTCCAAGAATCATGGAATTAAGGCCGCATGCTACTTTAAATAGATGCTCTATTGCCCCCTCCTCTTCATAGATAAACAGGAAAGGAGAAAATTCGTTTTGATCCATATTAAAGTGCTCTGCCAGAAATTCCTTTATATAATAACGGCCAGTATGAAGCTGGTCCACTACCGCATAAATTTCGGTCCGATTGCATGTAGACAGAATAACATTCTCTAAAATGCTCTTTTTATCATTCAATGTCTTCATCGCATCGCCCAATTGTGAAGAGTTAAAGGTTAGACGCTCACGAATTTCAACAGGGGCAGTTTTATAATTTAGACCGACGACCAAGATATGCATTTGAAATTGACACCCCCAGATAGATTGCATAGTTCACTACGATAATTATATCACTTCTATTTATTTAATTTAATGCTAAATTGTGAACAGAAATTGAACACATATGTTAATATGTTTTAGAAAATATAAATTTCTGAAATAGACAAATACTCCCTTAAGTACAGTAACAAAAAAACTTGCCAGATTCAAGTGAACCTTATTGGAAGTGGTGTTTTAATGAAAAATCAGCGTATTTTCCCGGGAATAATTTTAATCGGCTTTGGCGCCTACTTTTTCCTTCAGCAAACAAACTTCAGTCTTTTACAGCCATTTTACACTTGGCCTACGCTTCTTATGATCGTCGGAGCTGCCTTTTTATTTCAGGCATATCGCGCCAGAGACTATGAGGCAATTCTCCCAGGTGTGATTTTAGCCGGATTTGGCCTGCACTTCCATGTTGTGAACCGCCTTGAAATATGGCCCGATCACATAGGAACTTTTATACTAATCATCGCACTGGGTTTCCTTCTTCGCCATCAAAAGACAGGATCTGGATTGTTTCAGGGAATCTTATTTTTAATTCTTGCCGCCATGCTGCTATTTTATGACAGAGTCATTGAATGGATGGGGCTTTTGGAAAACGGCGTATCGAACGCCTGGCGTTTTTGGCCAATCCTCTTAATGCTAATTGGATTTTATTTTTTAATTGTAAAGAAAAAATAGAAAAGACAGGGGATACTTTACTCTTCCCCTGTCTTTTCTGCATTCAAACAATCTTATAGGACGGAATCCAAAAAGTTTTTAGTCCGCTCCTCTTTTGGGTTATTAAACAAATCCTCCGGATGCCCAACTTCCACAATTCTTCCGTCGTGCATATAGACAGCCCAATCTGCAACTTCTTTCGCAAAGCCCATTTCATGGGTAACGACCACCATCGTCATTCCTTCTTCTGCCAATTCTTTCATTGTTGAAAGAACTTCCCCTACAAGCTCAGGATCCAAGGCGGATGTCGGTTCATCAAAAAGCATGATATCAGGCTTCATCGCCAGAGCCCTGGCAATGGCAACACGCTGCTTCTGTCCCCCGGATAGCTTCGATGGATACACATTTTCCTTGTCAGAAAGCCCCACTTTTTTTAGCAGCTCCTGCGCTTCTTTCTTTACTTGATCTTTTGACAGCTTTTTAACATGCATAGGTGCTTCCATGACATTTTCGAGAACTGTCATATGGGGAAAAAGATGAAAATGCTGGAAAACCATTCCTACTTTTTCTCTGACTTTATTTAGGTCATGGGTTTCTTTTTCAACCTTTTCACCCTCAAAAATGATGTTTCCGCTATCCTTCAGCTCAAGAAAGTTCAAGCATCGGAGAAGTGTGCTTTTCCCTGACCCGCTTGCACCAATCAGGCAAACCACATCGCTTTCTTTAACTGTTATGTCAATATCCTTTAATACATGTAAATCACCGAATGATTTATTAAGCTTTTCCACTTTTATCATGTACGATTCACTCATGCCTATCCTTCCTCCTTAATCACTGCTTGCCATTCTTTTCTCAACCATATTTACAAGGACTGAGAAAATAAGTACAAGTACTAAATAGTAAACAGCTACGATCAGCAAGTAGCTCATGTAGTCATATTCGTTTGAACCATATGTTGTAGCCACATTAAAGAGCTCGTACATGCCGATGAAGGAAGCAAGTGAAGAATCCTTCAGAGCAATTATAAACTGATTGCCAAGCGGCGGCATTGCACGGCGGAAAGCCTGGGGAAGGATAATTCGCCTCATCGCCAGGCCGGCTGTCATGCCAAGCGAACGCCCTGCTTCCATCTGCCCCTTGTCAATAGATTGGATGGAGCCTCTAAATATTTCGGCTATATATGCGCCATTGTGGAAGGCTAGGCCGAGCACAACAGACCAAAACTGTGATATATCCAAAGCAGTCAAACCAAAATAGAAAATGAAAATTTGTACAACCAGCGGTGTTCCCCTTACAAGGAAAATATAAATATCAGCAATCCATTCCAAAACTTTTATTCTTGATATCTTTAAAAAAGCAAAAAACAAACCTATAAATATAGCAATAAAAACCGCTACAACTGTTAATTGAAAGGTTAACAGCATTCCCTTTAAGAATACGGGATATGTATCAATAAACTTAGTCAGCAAATCCAAAAGGATCCCTCCTATCCGATGCTAGTTGAGTTTGATGTTTTAAAAAAAAGCTGTTTTCTTAAAGTTTGTTGCTTACGGCAGCTAACGAATTTTAACCACTGAGTTGATTGGAGCGGAAGGCGCGAGATCCTCGAAAATGCTATCGCCTTTTCTTCGTGCGGTGTCCATTCTAGAAGCTTATTCAACGTCCTACGGGAGTAGCTTACCAAGAGACCCCGCAGACGCAGAGCGTCGAGGAGACTCCCGGTAGCCCCGTGGTTCGCTGAGTGCCTGCAGCGGAAATCAACGGGCAGAATTCATAAGCTATAACAACATTCTATGAGAAAAGAGCCTAAATAAATAAAACAGGCGAATGCATTCTACACACATCCGCCCGCAATGTTATTCCTTCTCAGGATCAACCGTTATATCTTCACCGATATATTTTTTGCTGATTTCTGTGAGTGTTCCATTCTCGCGAAGTGTTTCCAGAGCTTCATTTACCTTTTCCAAGAGCTCTTCATTGTCCTTTGCAACTGCAATTGCCTGCTCACTGCGTCCAAGAAGCTCTTTTCCTTCAATTTCCATGCCCGCGCCTATCGCTTCTTTTCCTGTAATAAAGTCAGTAATAACAGCATCATGCTTACCTTTGCTTAATGCTTCCAGTGCTACAACATCACTATCATAAAATTGAATATTATCTGTCACTTCTTCTGCATTTGCAGTGTATGTAGATCCTTTTGATACGGCGATTTCCAAGCCTTCCAAATCCTTAATTGTTTCTACTGAACTATCTGGACGCACATAAATTTGCGGACCTGAATAGTAGTAAGGCGTCGAGAAGTTTACAGCCTGCTTTCGTTCTTCAGTAATCGTATGGCTGGCTACAGCTGCATCAAAACGGCCTGATTTTACACCTTCCACAATTCCGCCAAATTTAAATTTATTCTGAACCGGTTCAAGTCCAAGCTCTTTCGCAACAGCTTCGGCTACTTCAATATCAAAGCCGCTCATGCTTCCATCATCATTTGTAAAACTAAAAGGCTTGAACTCTCCTGATGCTGCATAAGTAAACTTTCCATCCTCTACAAGGTCCATTCCATCTTTAGACGCTTCCTCTGATCCACATGCAGCCAGGACCAATACAAAAGCAGCTGCTATAATTCCTTTTAACCAATGTCTCACTAGTCTAAATTCCCCCTTCAGTTTCTCTCTATTGTAAACACCCTTTAACTTTATCATTATTATTAAATTTTCTCAAAATTCATATTTTATGATAATTCATGATATTAAAGGATTTGGCCGATTCTCATCAACTGACAAGCCTTGTGCTCCCATATGAACTTAGATACTCGACTATCCTGCAAATTCCTTTTGATTAGACATCAACACTAATGCTTATCTTGCCACACAGCTTGCCTCCTTCTGCAAGGATATGATAAACACTTAGCTATTTCCGCCTGCTCCATAAGTACGAAAAAAATCCCGCTGTATAGTACAGCGGGATTCCTTTAAATATAGCTTAGCAATGTTTTCCACGCCTGATCTTTTCCATATCCTGTTTCTGAAGAAAACATGATAATTTGATCATTCGGATCAATATCCAGCGTTTCTTTTGTTATCTTCATATGCTGTTGCCACTTGGCCTTTGGTATCTTATCAGCTTTAGTGGCAATCACAACACATGGAATATCATAATGCTTTAAAAAGTCATACATCATGACATCATCACTTGTTGGTGGATGCCGCAAATCAACAATCAGAACAACTGCCTTTAACTGCTCTCTGTTCGTTAAATAAGTTTCAATCATTTTACCCCATGCTTCACGTTCTTTTTTAGATACCTTTGCATAACCATAGCCTGGTACATCTACAAAGTGCAGCATCTCATTTATAATGTAAAAGTTTAGAGTTTGCGTTTTTCCTGGCTTGGAGGAAATTCTGGCAAGCCCTCTTCGATTGAGCATTTTATTAATAAAAGAGGACTTGCCGACATTTGATCGGCCAGCAAGGGCAAATTCCGGCAACTCACTATCGGGATATTGATCCGGCTTCACAGCACTGATGACGATTTCTGAGCTGGTTACTTTCATATTTGTGCACCGCCGTTCAGAGCATGCTTCAGTACTTCATCTACATGAGACACCAGGACAAAATCAAGTTCCTCCCGTATGCTTTCCGGGATATCCTCAATATCCTTCTCATTATCTTTTGGAAGGATAATCTTGGTCAGGCCGGCACGATGTGCACTTAAAGACTTCTCTTTTAAGCCGCCAATAGGAAGGACCCGTCCCCTTAATGTGATTTCGCCTGTCATCCCTACTTCTTTGCGAATTGGTTTGCCTGATAAAGCAGAAACCAATGCTGTTGTGATCGTTATGCCTGCAGATGGACCGTCTTTTGGAACAGCTCCTTCCGGAACATGAATATGAATATCATGTTTTTCATGGAAGTTCTCATCTATGCCTAATTCTTTTGCTTTTGAACGTACATAGCTGAACGCCGCCTGTGCGGATTCTTTCATTACATCTCCCAGCTTACCTGTTAAAACAAGTTTTCCTTTGCCTGGCGAAAGAGATACTTCAATTTGCAGCGTGTCGCCGCCGACAGTTGTATAGGCCAGTCCAGTGGCAACACCCACCTGATCCTCTTGCTCTGCCTGGCCATATCGGAACTTTGGTTTTCCAAGAAACTCTTCTATGTTCTTTGCAGAAACAATGACTTTCTTCTTGTCCCCCGAGACGATGATCTTGGCTGTTTTCCTGCAAATAGTAGCAAGCTGGCGCTCCAATCCCCGCACTCCGGCTTCGCGTGTATAATAACGGACTACCATTTGCAGCCCATCTTCGCGAATTTGAAGCTGCGACTTGGAAAGCCCATGCTCCTTCACTTGCTTTGGAAGAAGATGATCTTTTGCAATGTGTATTTTCTCCTGCTCGGTATAGCCGGCGATTGTGATAATTTCCATTCTATCCAGCAATGGGCCTGGTATTGTGCTCAAATTATTTGCTGTTGCTATAAACATAACCTTGGAAAGATCATATGTCTCTTCAATATAATGATCGCTAAAGTTATGGTTTTGCTCAGGATCTAATACCTCCAGCATGGCTGATGAAGGATCGCCGCGAAAGTCGGAAGACATCTTGTCTATCTCATCAAGCAAAAACACAGGATTAATTGTGCCAGCTTTCTTCATCCCCTGGATGATGCGGCCCGGCATCGCTCCTACATATGTTCTTCTATGTCCGCGGATTTCTGACTCATCCCGCACTCCCCCAAGAGATACCCTTACAAAATTTCTGTTAAGGGATGTGGCGATGGAACGTGCCAGACTTGTTTTGCCGACCCCAGGAGGTCCCGCAAGACATAGGATTGGACCTTTAAGGGAGTTTGTCAGCTTCTGGACGGCAAGGTATTCCAAAACGCGTTCCTTAACCTTTTCAAGTCCGTAATGGTCTTCATTCAGAATGCGTTCGGCTTTGCGGATATCCAGATCATCCTCCGTTGCATTTGACCATGGCAAAGTAACAAGCCATTCAATATAGTTGCGGATGACGGCACTTTCAGCAGAACTGGACGGTACCTTTTCATAGCGGTCAAGTTCTTTTAAAGCTGTTAGCTGGACATGCTCCGGCATACCTGCTTTCTCGATTTTATCAGTAAGGTCGGCAATTTCTCCAGTCTTGCCTTCCTTATCCCCAAGCTCCTTTTGGATTGCTTTCATCTGTTCCCGCAAATAGTATTCCTTTTGCGTTCTTTCCATTGACTTTTTAACACGCTGGCCAATCTTCTTTTCCAGGTTCAGAACTTCCTTTTCATTATGGATAATTTCAATAACCTGGTTCATGCGTTCTTTTACATCAATCGTTTCAAGTATTTCTTGCTTCTCCTTGAGTTTCAAAGGTAAATGTGAAGAGATGATATCTGCCATACGGCCCGGCTCTTCTATATCTGCAACCGAGGAATACGTTTCCGCAGATATTTTCTTCGATACCTTTATGTACTGCTCAAAATATTCCAGCATGGTTCTCATTAAAGCCTGGTCTTCCACATCCTTTGTGTCCGGATCTTCAAAGCCCTTAACACTTACGGAATAATGTTCAGCTTCTTCCTGAAATCCGATAATTTCAGCCCTTTTGAGCCCTTCAACAAGCACACGGATGGTTCCGTTTGGAAGCTTGAGCATCTGCTTTACCCTGGTAAGTGTACCCATGTGATATAAATCGTCCTCAGACGGTTCATCTATAGATATATCTTTTTGCGTTGTTAAGAAAATTAAATGGTCATCTACCATTGCTTTTTCAAGGGCTTGAACCGATCTTTCACGGCCTACATCCAAGTGTAGAACCATGGTCGGATAAACAAGCAAACCCCGAAGCGGCAGGAGGGGGACGATGATTTCTTTCTTTTTCGCCATTCCTTTGCACCTCCAAATGCATATCATTTTAACCCCAAAATTGCTAATAATTTCTTTGTACAATTCTATCGTATTTATTAAACAGTGTCTATCAAAGAGAAAAGCGGATGTCTGTATTGGAAAACTAACTGATAATTACACTTTATCCTTCTTTACGCAAATAAAACTTCGGTTTGTAGCCTAAACTGCAAACCGAAGTTTTTTACCGCTATTAGCGGGAGGCGTCTGACCAGGGAGTTTCTTAGAATTACCCTGTTTGCCTGAGCTAGACCACTAGATGCTCTCTTTTTTCGATAATTCGATTGAAGCTGTTATGGCTTGCTCTTTGTGAAAATCCTTTAGTAAGGCCCATTCAAATACTTCATTTAAGTGGCTTACAGGTACAATTTTTATGCCTGTAATTTCTTTTAGTATGGATTGCATATTTTCTTTCGGGATAATGACGGTTTGGGCTCCTGCCTTTTTGGCAGCTTTCACTTTTGGGTATACTCCGCCAATTGGCTTTACGTGGCCATGAATGCTTATTTCACCGGTCATGGCCAGAGTATGGTCAACCGGACGCTTATAAATGGCTGAATATATTCCTGTCGCCATTGCGATACCAGCAGAAGGCCCGTCTATCGGAACTCCGCCCGGGAAGTTAACATGAATATCATACTCATCTGCCGGAACTCCCATTGATCTGAGCACGGTTATTACATTTTCAATTGACCCTTTGGCCATACTTTTTCTGCGGATTGATTTTCCTTGCCCGCCAATGCTTTCTTCTTCCACAATCCCTGTAATATTAATACTGCCCTTCTCTTTAGCCGGTATAACAGTAACTTCAATTTCAAGCAATGCACCTGTATTTGGCCCATAAACTGCCAGGCCGTTTACAAGGCCGACCGCTGAATTGGAATTGATTTTCCGTTCCATTCTCGGGGTAAGCTGGCTCGATTGTATAACCCATTCAATATCTTCATCTTTTATGTAATCTCTATCTTCGGTAATAGCGAGTCCAGCTGAAATTTGGATCATATTGACAGCCTCACGTCCATTTCTTGCATAGTTCGCAAGGGTTCCGAGAGCATTTTCACTAATTTTAAGGTTAACTTTTTCCGCTGCTTTTTTTCCGACAACAGCAATTTCCTCTTCGGCCAATTCCCTGAAAAATACCTCCATGCATCTTGAACGTATGGCTGGCGGAATCTCATTGGGCGTTCTGGTTGTTGCTCCAATCAGCCGAAAGTCTGCAGGAAGCCCGTTTTTAAAAATATCATGAATATGATTTGGAATTTGTGTATTTTCTTCATTGTAATAAGCACTCTCAAGAAATACTTTACGATCCTCTAGCACCTTCAAAAGCTTGTTCATTTGAATTGGGTGGAGTTCTCCAATTTCATCAATGAACAGTACTCCTCCATGAGCATTTGTAACGGCTCCCTGTTTAGGCTGTGGTATTCCCGCTTGTCCCATCGCACCGGCTCCCTGGTATATAGGATCATGGACAGAGCCTATGAGAGGATCAGCAATACCCCGTTCATCAAACCTGGCTGTCGTTGCATCCAATTCAATAAAAACGGAGGCTTGCTGAAATGGAGACTTTGCATTTTTCTTCGCTTCCTCTAAGACCAATCTGGCTGCAGCCGTTTTCCCCACACCTGGAGGCCCATAAATTATGACATGCTGAGGATTAGGTCCGCACAATGCAGCTTTCAGAGACTTAATTCCGTCTTCCTGCCCGACAATATCTGCGAAGCTGGATGGACGCACTTTTTCTGCCAATGGCTCAGTTAAAGATATTGAGCGCATCTTTTTTAAAACATCCATTTCTTTTCTTGATTCCCGGTCAATTGAAACCTTTTGTGTCCGCTGGCTTCTTAGCAAATTCCAAAAATAAAGCCCGATGACAATTCCAAAAAACAATTGGATAAATAAAGCAATCCCCGTCCAACTCATTGTGTTCCCTCCTGCATTATTAGTTCTCGCTGATAATGCTAGTATCTCCCTCACTGAGTTGGAATAAACAAGGAATTCACTTAAAAGTATGTAAAGAGGGCGACAAAAGGGAAAGAAGCAAAAGTCCGCTTAAGGACATAAATCCAATAAAAATGGCCAGGCCCATAAGGGCTGGCCATACAATCATGCAGAGGTTTTGCGTTCTTCTTCAACAACTGTTCCATCCTCTAAAACAAGCTTGGGAGTACCGTTGTCGATAACTGTTTCTTTTGTGATAATACATTTTTTAATATCTTCACGTGAAGGAAGATCAAACATGACATCCAGCATAATTCCTTCAATAATGGAACGTAGTCCGCGAGCCCCTGTCTTTCTTTCAATTGCTTTTTTAGCGATTTCTTCAAGTGCGCCTTCCTCAAATTCAAGTTCCACATCATCAAGCTCAAGCATTTTCTGATATTGTTTAACAAGAGCGTTTTTCGGCTTTGTTAAAATTTCAATCAATGCTGCTTCATCAAGCTGTGAAAGGCTTGCAATAACCGGGAGTCTTCCGATGAATTCGGGAATTAACCCAAACTTCAGCAAGTCTTCTGGAAGCACCTTTGCCAGAAGATCCTTTGGTTCGATTTCTTTCTGTTTCTGGTCAGAACCGAAGCCAATTACTTTCTGGCCAAGACGGCGTTTAATGATTTGCTCGATGCCATCAAATGCACCGCCGCAAATAAATAGGATATTGGTTGTATCGATTTGAATGAATTCCTGATGTGGATGCTTACGGCCGCCTTGAGGCGGTACGCTGGCAACTGTACCTTCCAGGATTTTTAACAAGGCCTGCTGTACACCTTCACCTGAAACATCACGAGTAATGGAAGGATTTTCCGACTTTCGTGCAACTTTATCAATTTCATCGATATAAATAATCCCTTTTTCAGCCTTTTCAACATCATAATCCGCTGCCTGGATCAGCTTTAAGAGAATATTTTCAACATCCTCCCCGACATACCCGGCCTCAGTCAATGAAGTGGCATCTGCAATGGCAAACGGAACATTAAGAATGCGTGCCAGTGTCTGGGCAAGCAATGTTTTACCGCTTCCTGTCGGGCCGATCATGGCGATATTACTTTTTGACAGCTCTACTTCATCAATCTTACTGTTGGAATTTATGCGTTTATAGTGGTTATAAACGGCGACAGATAAAGATTTCTTTGCCTGGTCCTGCCCTATAACATATTCATCTAGAATGTCACGGATTTCCGCCGGCTTTGGCACATCCTTGAATTCTACTTCTTCTTCTGTACCAAGCTCTTCCTCAACAATTTCTGTGCAGAGCTCAATGCACTCATCACATATATAAACCCCTGGTCCTGCAACTAGTTTGCGAACCTGGTCCTGTGTCTTTCCGCAGAAAGAACATTTTAATTGCCCTTTTTCATCATTAAATTTAAACAAAATCCTTCACCCCTTGAAAGAAACTTCAAAACGATATATTAAGCTTGCGGAATCACATGCAAAAAATCAAAAATCAGCCATAGAAAAGTTGGTTATATTTATAAGGCTCCGTTAAATTAGCGTATTGATTTCCGCTGCAGGCACTCAGCGAACCGCAGGCTACTTGGAGCCTCCTCAAATCAGCATCGCACGAAGAAAATGTGTAAGCATTTTCAAGGATCTCGAGCCTTCCGCTCCAATCAATACGGTGTTAAAACATAGCCATTTAGGTCCTCAAAAAATCTGGCAGCAGCCTATCTTAAATAATTCACACTTTCTTAAAAATCAAAACCTTCAGCAGTTATGTATTGCATTGTAACACATTTTTACAGTGGACAGGAAATGATAACTCTTAGAAACCATGTAGATTATGTATGCATGCATGTGATCGTAATCCGCAAATAAAAACAGGCTGAATTTATATGTACTTCCATAAGCTTAACCAAAAACGGCTAAATTAAGTCGGCCACTTTCGCCGATAATTAAATTAACTATATATATGTATTTGTATTCCTGTCCATGTCCAATATGTCGTAAAACTTTTCACTTGGCAAAGATCCAAGAGAACGCGGTGCTGTTATGTATAGTCTAGATTGTATAAAACAAGGCACGATAAACTCGCGCCTTGTTTCTATTACTTCTATTATGCAACAGTTTTACTATTTTCTACAAGGAAATCAACTGCTTTTTTAATTTGAAGATCTGCTTTTAGGCCTTCAAGGCTTCCTAGCGCTTGTGTGATCTGGTCAACAGACATGTTGTACATTTCTGCCATTTTGTTAAGTTCCTCTGTAACTTCTTCATCCGCTACTTCAATGTTTTCTGCTTTTGCGATTGCTTCAAGAGTTAGGTTTACACGTACACGCTTTTCAGCTTCCTCTTTCATTTGTTCGCGTAATGCAGCTTCATCTTGGCCAGAGAACTGGAAGTATAATTCAAGATTCATGCCTTGCATTTGAAGGCGCTGTTCAAATTCCTGCATCATGCGGTCAACTTCAGTGTCAACCATTGGAGAAGGAATTTCAACTTCTGCATTTGTTGCAGCAGCTTCTACTACAGTGTCACGAACATGATGCTCAGCTTCATGCTTCTTGCTTTCTTCTAAGCGTGCTTTGATTTTTTCTTTTAATGCGTCTAATGTTTCAACTTCTTCGTCCGCATCCTTAGCAAATTCATCATTCAGTTCAGGAAGTTGTTTTGTTTTGATTTCATGTACAGTTACTTTGAAAGTAGCAGGCTTGCCAGCTAGCTCAGCAGCATGGTATTCCTCAGGGAATGTCACTTCAACATCTTTTGATTCACCAGCAGCCGCTCCAAGCAATTGGTCTTCAAATCCTGGAATAAATTGGCCAGAACCAAGTTCAAGTGAGTAGTTTTCAGCTTTTCCGCCTTCGAAAGCTTCGCCATCAACGAATCCTTCAAAGTCCATAACAACTGTATCGCCGTTTTCTGCTTTGCCTTCTTCTTTAACAGCAAGCTCAGCTTGTCTTTCCTGAAGGGAAGTTAACTCGTTGTTAACATCTTCATCTGTAACGTTTGCATCAAGCGGCTGAACTTCAATGCCTTTATATTCGCCCAGCTTTACTTCTGGCTTAACTGTTACTGTCGCTTTGAAAATTAAGCTCTTGCCTTTTTCAATTTGCTCAACATCAATTTCAGGACGGTCTACAGGCTCGATTCCTGTTTCATCGATTGCATTTGCATAAGCTTCAGGAAGTAGAAAATCTACTGCATCCTGGTATAAAGATTCAACTCCGAAACGCTTTTCAAACATTCCACGAGGCATTTTACCTTTACGGAATCCAGGTACGTTAACTTGTTTAACTACTTTTTTAAATGCAGCGTCTAAACCTTCGTTTACTTTCTCTGCATCTACTTCAATTGTAAGAACCCCGCGGTTCCCTTCTAACTTTTCAAATTTAGCAGACATACAATCATTTCCCTCCAAAAATCTATTATCATTTCATTCACAGCAGAATGTTATGAATATCTCTTGTTTTGCAAGCCATATCCATGGATTAAATGTATATATACACATAATACAACGATTATATTATAACATACGTACCTGGTCTTTCAACATTGAAGGCTAAATATTGGGATAAGAAATTTCTTCTATCTTTCTTATGAAGGCAAGAGCTTGTTCTACTTCCTCTTCGGGAGCCCCATATATTTGTGCCAGCTTGTTATTAAGATCACCCTGTCCATGGTACTCGTTGGCAAGACTATGGTATGCTGCTGCCCAGGATGCTGAATTAGCCGGTTCCGCCTCAATTGGATAAAGTATAAAAAAATGCCTTTCAATGAGGCTTTTTGTATTTTCATATAGTATCGGGTCTTCCTGCTCCAAATGGGCACCCAACCGGCTTACAATTGTTAATAGCTGTGGCTGCTGGTGTACCGAAGGAAGCTCAGAAGGCCTGATCTTAATGCTTTTTCCAAATTTCCGCAGCAATACTTCCTTATCATACTCATGCTCTGACAGTACATTTAAAAGCATTGTTTTAAAAAAAGGATGCCCCTCGCTGGATTCTAGATATGCTTTAATATCTTCTATATAAGGCCTTATATTGTTTTTTGCAAGCTGTGCAGCCAGCTGTATTTGCTCATTTTGATCCTGATAAGAAAATAGATTCAGCTTTTTATTTTTAAACTCTTCAATAGGAGGAGCTTCTTTCTCCCGTTCTTCCGGATTTGAATGAGCCATTTTTCTGCTGAATTCAAGCATTCTGCTAAAATGCTCAAACTTCTCCTTTGGGATCTCTCTTTCTTCCAGCAGAACCTCAATAGTTGTAACGATCTCACTATACTGATGGAGCTGAACAAGAATCATTAAATATAAATCCATTACCTGGATGTAATCCCCAATACCTGTTTGAAGCATTTTATTAGCAAGTTCTTTTGCTTTTTGCAGTGCACCCGCTTCAAAATAAGCCAGAACAAGACCAATATGGATATCTGTATTATCAGGTTCGATTTCCATCGCTTCCTCAAAGAAACGGATGGATTCCTGATACCTTCTTTGCTGGAAGCTCTCAAGCCCTTTTTCCAACAATCTTTTCTCAACGTCGGGAAATAGAATAATTTTACTGTTCTGTTTTTTCCGTTCCCGTTTGTCCATGCTAGTACCGCCTCAATTTATTATTTTTGAAGTTAGTTTAGCATGAATTATAAAAAAAACAAAAAGATTCATGGCATCATCCATGAATCTTCTTCTTAATTTTTATGTTAAACGAGCTCGCTTTTTTCAAAATCTGCAATGCTGTTCTCTAGTTGAAGGGTGATCTCGATCTCATCCCAGCCATTAATCAGCATCTTCTTCCAATAATCATTGATAGAGAATTGCGCTGCAAAGCCCTGGACATCTTCTATAGTTTCATTTTGCAGGTCAATTTTAAGTTCATATGGCTGGTTCTTGGCGCGTTCAAGCAAATAATCAACCGTTTCAGCAGGCAGACTGATAGGCAATAGACCATTCTTTAAACAGTTTTGATGGAATATATCCGCAAAAGAAGGTGCGATTATCACTTTAAAGCCAAAGTCTCCCAGTGCCCACGGAGCATGCTCACGTGAAGACCCGCATCCAAAATTTTCATTCGCAATAAGAATGGGGGCACCCTGGTTTTCTTCTTTATTCAGTTCAAACTCAGGGTTGGGTTCTCCCTCTTTATTAAACCTCCAGTCATAGAAAAGATATTGGCCAAACCCTGTCTTTTCAATTCTTTTCAGAAATTGCTTAGGGATAATTTGATCTGTATCTACATTCGCTCTGTCTAAAGCTACTGCTTTTCCTTGTAAAGTTTTAAATCCGCTCATACTGCTTTCCTCCTTCTTATTGAACTGTTTCCGCTGCCAGCAAAGCCCCCACGTCCACAAAGTGTCCATACAATGCTGCTGCAGCTGCCATCACAGGGCTGACAAGATGTGTTCTTGCACCGGATCCTTGGCGTCCCTCAAAATTACGGTTTGAGGTTGATGCACAATGCTCGCCGCTCGGCACAATGTCATTGTTCATGCTCAGGCACATGCTGCAGCCTGATTCTCTCCATTCGAACCCAGCTTGCTTGAAAATAACATCAAGGCCTTCAGACTCTGCCTGTTTTTTCACCTGCTGCGAACCAGGAACAACAAGCGCTCTAACTTGCGGATGAACATTTTTACCTCTGATGATTTCCGCTGCCTGCCTCAAGTCCTCTAATCGGGAATTCGTGCACGATCCAATGAAAACGTGCTGGATTTGAATGTCCTCAATTTTTTGCCCTTCCTTCAAGCCCATGTAAGCTAAAGCTCTTGACAGCGATTTTTGCTCAAGCTCGGTATCGCAATCCTCAAGCTTGGGAATTTGTTCTGTTACTTTTGAGGTCATCGATGGATTCGTACCCCAGCTGACCATTGGTGCAATATCAGCTGCATCAATTTCGATGATTTTATCGTAGGCTGCATCCGGGTCTGAAGCAAGCTCCTTCCAGCTTTCAACTGCTTGCCCGAAGGCTTCTCCTTTTGGAGCGAACTTTCGGCCTTCCAGATAGGCAAACGTCGTTTCATCCGGACTAACCAGCCCTGCTCTTGCCCCTCCTTCGATTGACATATTGCAAATTGTCATTCTTTCTTCCATGGTCATTTGGGCAATGGTATCCCCGCAATACTCAATAACATGGCTGGTACCAAAACCAATCCCGTTTTTGGCTATCACATAAAGAATGACATCCTTTGCCGTAACACCCTTGTTCAATTCTCCATTAATTTCTAACTTTAATGTCTTAGGCTTTGTTTGCCATAAGGTCTGGGTTGCCATCACATGCTCCACTTCACTTGTGCCAATTCCAAAAGCAATAGATCCAAATGCTCCATGAGTAGAGGTATGGCTGTCACCGCATACAATCGTCATCCCTGGCTGTGTAAGCCCCAGTTCAGGTCCGATAACATGCACGATCCCCTGTTCTGGGCTGTCCAGCCCGGCAAGCGGAACCCCAAATTCCTTACAGTTTTTTTCTAAAGTGGTCATTTGGTTTAATGCAATCGGATCATTAATGACCTTTCGGTTATCAGTAGGAATGTTATGGTCTACTGTGGCAAAGGTTTTATCAGGTCTTCTCACTTTTCTATTTTTCATTCTTAAGCCGGAAAAGGCCTGAGGGGATGTAACTTCATGCACTAAATGAAGATCAATGTACATTAAATCCGGCTTTCCTTCTTCTCTGTGGACAACATGTTTTTCCCAAATCTTATCTATAATTGATTTTCCCATTATTTACTCCACGCCCTTTTAAAAGAAACACGGCCGATTAAGGCCGTGTTTCAGTTTTTAGTGATTGGCTTTGTTAAACTTGTCTGTTGAATTCTCCTCCGGTCAACAGGGTGCCAAAAATTCAACAGGGTGCCAAAAATCAATCATGTGGCCTAGTGATTAAATCTATGCATAAGCTCCCATGATATTTAAGATTGCTTCGTTATCAAGAAGAGTAGCCTTCACTTCTTCGATCATCTCCGAAGTAGAAACCTGTTTTTTCCCGAATGAGGCGATATCTCTCGTACGGTAGCCTGCATCCAGCACTTGATTTACGGCATTTTCAATCGCCTCTGCTTCCTCTTCCATTCCAAAAGATAAGCGAAGCATCATGGCAGCCGATAAAATCATGGCAATTGGGTTTGCTGCATTCTTACCTTCAATATCCGGGGCTGAACCATGGATTGGCTCGTATAAATATGGTCCATTTTCTGAAATGCTTGCAGATGGCAGCATTCCCAGAGAACCCGTCAATACGGATGCTTCATCGCTCAAAATATCTCCAAACATATTCTCTGTTACCACAACATCAAACTGTTTAGGATTTTTAATCATTTGCATGGCTGCATTATCAACAAGCATATGCTCCAAAACAACGTCCGGATATTGGTTTGAAATATCCTCCGCTACCTCTCTCCACATTCGGCTTGATTCAAGAACATTTGCTTTATCGACAGATGTGACTTTTCCGCGCCGTTTTCTGGCAAGTTCGAAAGCCAGTTTTATCACACGGTACATCTCTTCTTTTTGATAAAATAATGTATCAACTACTGCATCTTCACCGTTCTGATGTGTGCGCTCGCTTGGCTTTCCGAAATAAAGGCCGCCCGTTAATTCTCTGACCATCAGCATATCAACGCCCTCAATAACTTCCTTCCTTAATGGTGAAGTATCTGAAAGGCTTGAATAATACTGGGTCGGCCTTAGATTCGCATATAAATTCAGTTCTTTGCGGATCTTCAAGAGGCCCCTCTCAGGACGAAGGTGGGGAGGCTGCCGGTCCCATTTTGGGCCGCCAACCGCTCCAAGCAATACCGCATCGCTCTCTTTGCAAAGCTCCAAAGTTTCTTCAGGCAGCGGAGTGCCTGCTGCATCAATTGCCGTTCCGCCAATTTTTCCGTAAGAAAAATAGAACTGGTGCCCGAAACGCTCCCCAACAGCTTGCAGGACTTCAATTGCTCCATTCACCACTTCTTTGCCGATTCCGTCTCCAGGAAGTACCGCGATACGTTTTTTCATTTTAATCCCTCCGCCTAGTTTTTTAGGTTGAAAGGTGCCGCAAAAGCGGTCGCCTCTATTGTCATTTTTTTATTTTGACTCAACTGCAGGTACTGCTGTTTTCTCATTCATGTAGATTACTCTATTAACAGCATTCAAATAAGCTTTTGATGAAGCTTCCAATACGTCCTGAGCTAATCCCCGTCCGCTGGTCTCCACTCCATCATACTTCAGCTTTACAAATACCTGGGCTAAAGCATCTCTGCCTGCCCCAACAGATTGAATGCGGTAATCAAGAAGGTTAACCGTACCATTTACGCACTTTTCCAAAGTGTTATATAGCGCCTCTATGCTTCCGGCTCCTGTACCCGCTTCTTGTATAACCTCATTGCTTGAACCTGATAGTGTAACAGTCGCCGTTGGGACAGAGTTGGTGCCATATTGGATTTGGATGCCGATCAGCTCGTAGAAACGCTGTTCTTTGGAGAGCTTTTCTTCTAATACGATTGCTGCAAGATCATCATCTGTCATCTCTTTTTTACGGTCAGCCAAATCTTTGAATACTGTAAATAATGGTTTAATTTCTTCATCCGAAACGTCAAGCCCCAGTTCCATCAGGCGATTTTTAAATGCATGCCGTCCTGAATGCTTTCCAAGCACCATAGAATTGGATTGGAAACCTACCAAATCTGGAGAAATAATTTCATAAGTTGTTTTCTCTTTTAATACGCCATCCTGGTGTATGCCAGATTCGTGGGCAAAAGCATTACGTCCGACAATGGCTTTGTTGGCTGGTACCGCCATGCCTGTAAGTTTGCTGACCAGGCTGCTGGTTCGGCTAATTTCCTGCAGATTCAAACTGGTTGATGCCTGATAGTGATCATTGCGGATATATAGAGCAACCGCAAGTTCCTCCAACGCTGCATTTCCGGCTCTTTCGCCTATGCCATTAATGGTTCCTTCTATCTGTGTTGCCCCATTTTCAATCGCTGACAAAGAATTGGCGATGGCCATCCCCAGGTCATCATGGCAATGAGCTGAAAGGGAAACCTTTTCTATAGAAGGAACATGATTTTTTAAGTATTGAAAAATCTCGCCATATTCCTGTGGAGTTGTGTAGCCGACTGTATCTGGTATATTGATAATCCTAGCCCCTGCCTGGATTACTTTCTCAATAATTTCAGCAAGGAATGGCAATTCAGTCCGGGATGCGTCCTCCGCTGACCATTGGACAATCGGAAACCTGGCCGCAGCATATTTCACTGTTTCTACTGCTGTTTCAATTACTTCTTCTTTTGTTTTTTTCAATTTATATTGCCTATGGATGGGAGAGGTTGCCAGGAATGTATGTATTCTTGGCTCAGCTCCATCTTTTAGCGACTCCCAGGCAGCATCTATATCTGAAATCACTGCTCTAGCAAGACCCGTTACCGAGCAGTTCCTGATTGTTTGGGCAATTTTTTGCACGGAAGCGAAATCACCCCTTGAAGCAGCTGGGAATCCTGCTTCGATAATATCAACATTCAGGCGCTCTAGCTGTCTGGCAATTTCCAACTTTTCCGAAAAATTAAGATTTACGCCGGCTGACTGTTCACCATCTCTTAAAGTTGTGTCAAAAATCTTAATTGTTCGCACTGACAGCAACTTCTTTCTTTTTGCTGCTATTTACAAATGGCATCATTTTACGAAGCTCTCTTCCCACCTGTTCGATTGGGTGCTCATTCTCTCTTTGGTTCACTGCGTTGAAAACTGGACGATTTGCCTGGTTTTCCAAAATCCAGCCTTTAGCAAACTTTCCTTCCTGAATATCCTTTAGAACTGCCTTCATTTCTTCTTTTACTCTTGCATCTACTACACGCGGTCCGCTGACAAAGTCTCCCCATTGAGCTGTATCAGAGATTGAATAGCGCATTCCTTCCAGACCGCCTTCATACATAAGGTCTACAATGAGTTTAAGCTCATGCAAGCATTCGAAGTATGCTAATTCTGGCTGATAGCCTGCCTCAGTAAGGGTTTCAAAACCAGCTTTCACAAGTGAAGTCAACCCTCCGCAAAGTACTGCCTGTTCTCCAAATAAATCAGTTTCAGTCTCTTCCTTAAAGGTTGTTTCCAAAGCACCTGCACGAAGGGCTCCAATAGCTTTAGCATAAGCAAGTGCAAGTTCCTGGGCTTCACCTGTAACATCCTGGTAGATTGCAAACAGTGCCGGTACACCTGCATCCTGTTCATATGTTCTTCTGACAAGATGTCCTGGACCTTTAGGTGCAACAAGCAATACATCACATTCTTTAGGAGGTACGATTTGACTAAAGTGAATATTAAAACCATGGGCAAACATTAATGCCTGGCTGGTTAGATTTGGTTCGATTTCTTCCTTATATACCTTTGGCTGAAGTTCATCAGGCAATAGAATCATAACCACATCTGCCTGGGCAGTTGCTTCCCCTACTGTATATACCTGAAACCCGTCTTCTGTTGCTTTTTCCCATGATTTTCCTTTTCGAAGACCGATTACAACATCAACACCGCTGTCTCTCATATTTAGGGCGTGTGCATGCCCCTGGGATCCATACCCGATTACCGCTACTTTCTTTCCGTTTAAATATGATGGATTTGCATCTCCGTTATAATACATTTTTGCCATTTTAAATCTCCCTCTCTTTTTTAAAGTTTATTAGATTATTAATTTTATAAATTGATATTAAACAATGGAATAAGACTTCTGCTGCTGGGAAGAACGCTGAGTTCCCCTTGGAAATGCAGTTGTTCCGGTTCGGGCAAGCTCTTTAATGCCGTACGGTTTAATCAAGTCAATGAAAGCTTCGACTTTATCAGATTCTCCGGTTATTTGAATCGTCATGCTGTCCTTGCTTACATCAATAACCGAAGCCCTGAATGGCTCAATCAAAGAGTATATTTCATTCCTGGTGTATGGAACTGCCTGAACTTTGATGAGAGCAAGTTCTCTTGCAACAATTGACTGGTCAGTAATATCCGTTACTTTAATGACATCAATTTGCTTGTTTAATTGTTTGGTAATTTGTTCGCTGGCCCTATCATCCTCTACATGGACGACACAGGTTATTCTGGACATCCCTTCGTGTTCGGAAAGGCCGACAGAGATACTCTCTATATTAAAATTTCTTTTTGAAAATAGATTTGTAATTCTGTTCAGGACGCCTGGCCTGTTCATTACAGTCAGGCAAATTACTCTTTTCATGGTTTAACACCTACCATTTCGTGAAGTCCTTTTCCAGGGGCAATCATTGGATATACATTTTCACCCTGATCGACTCTGAAGTCCAAAAGAACCGGTTCACGGCTATGAAGCACTTCATCTAAAATAGCTTCAGCCTCTTCTTCTGTTTGGATTACATAGCCTTTAATGTCGTATGCTTCCGCCAGTTTAACAAACGATGGCTGTACAGGAATTTTACTGTGTGAAAAGCGCGATTCATAAAAGATTTCCTGCCATTGGCGAACCATGCCGAGAGCCATATTATTTAAAATAACTATTTTTACAGGCAAGTTCAGTTCTTTTATGACTGCCAGCTCCTGAGTGGACATTTGAAAACCGCCATCTCCGCAAACAGCGAGCACACATGCTTCAGGATCGGCCAGCTGTGCACCTATGCTTGCAGGAAAGCCAAATCCCATAGTACCCAGACCGCCTGAGGTTACCCATCTGTCCGCTTTATTAAAGCGGTAATACTGGGCTGCCCACATTTGATGCTGTCCTACGTCTGTTACCACAATCGCATCTCCTCCAGTTTTGGAATGGAGCATTTCCATAACCTTTTGAGGCTTTAAACCTGCTGTTTCTTTCTCGTAGAAGTAAGGATATTCCTCCTGCCATTGCTGGATGGTTTCGATCCATTTTTTATGTGCTGGCGGTTTGCCATCCTGCTGGATCAGCTGCTCAAGGGCTTCTTTTGCATCTGCCACAATCGGGATGGAGGTTGGAACGTTTTTTCCGATTTCGGCAGGGTCGATATCAATATGGGCCACTGTTGCATTTGGTGCAAAATGATTTAGATTTCCTGTCAGCCTGTCATCAAACCGCGCACCAATATTTATTAGCAAATCACATTCTGTCAATCCCATATTGGCTGCATAGCAGCCGTGCATCCCTGCCATTCCGATGAACAGCGGATGATTAGCCGGGAATCCTCCAAGCCCGAGCAATGTATGGATAACCGGAATCTGCTGCTGCTCTGCGTACTCCTTTAACTCCCCGGAAGCCCTTGCATGAAGAACTCCCGCTCCTGCCAAAATCACAGGCTTTTTTGCTCTGCTAACTGCTTCGGTTAATTTTCGGATCTGCAAATAATTAGGCTTTAATGTTGGCTGGTACCCCGGTAAATTAACTTCCTGGTCATCTGGCGGCTCTGCTGCAGATGCTGCGATATCTTTAGGAACATCGATGAGTACCGGTCCAGGTCTTCCAGTTGAAGCTATATAAAAGGCTTCTTTTACTACTCTCGGTATATCTTCGATGCTGCGGATCTGATAGTTATATTTTGTGATAGGGGTTGTTATCCCGAGGATGTCCGCCTCCTGAAAGGCATCCGATCCAATAACGCCTGTTGCCACCTGGCCTGTAAAAACAATAAGCGGAAGTGAATCCATCATGGCATCCGCAAGTCCGGTTACAATATTTGTAGCTCCCGGTCCTGACGTGGCAATCACAACACCCGGCTTTCCTGAGATTCGGGCATATCCTTCGGCTGCATGAATACCTCCCTGCTCATGGCGGGGTAAAACATGAAGAATCTTTGAATCATACAGCTTGTCGTAAATTGGAAGAACAGCTCCTCCCGGATAACCAAAAATCACTTCAACATTTTCTTTCTCCAAGGCTCTTAATAACAGATCTGCACCGGTAACCGGTTCGGTCTCCGTTTTGGTTTCTGTTAAGGCAGCTTCCTGCAACATTTGTTGATAACCTCCTCTTGTTTTTTAATCCAATATAAAAAGCCCTTCCACCCCATACAAACCTATTGATTATAGGCTTAAGGGATGAAAAGGCTTTGATAACCTGTTCCACGGTACCACCCTGATTCACGCTTGATGCGTGCACTCATGGATAGCAAAATTGCTATCCGTTTTGATAACGGGTGAAGCACACCCGGCAGCCCCTACTCGATGATCATCTTTCAGGCCTGCGCTCCGAGGTGAGTTCATTTTATGAGGGCATTGCCGGTTTTCAGCAGCTCCGGCTCTCTGTGAACGCCTTGTCATAAAACTACTTATCCTCTTCCACGCTTTTCCTATTTGTTTAAGTTATTTTTTCAGCTTACGTGCGGAGCTGCCAGCGAGATTACCTTAATCCCTTCTGCACAACCCGCTCCCTGAATTTCTCCAGGAGATTTTTTGTGTAACTTCCCGGAACGCCGTCACCTATTGTCCGGCCATCCACTTTTACAACTGCGATGACTTCCGCGGCAGTGCCGGTTAAGAAAACCTCATCAGCTGTGTACACATCATGCCTTGTAAAGGGTTCTTCCTTCACTTCATATCCAAGCTCTCTTGCTATATCGATCACAGCGTTTCTTGTGATTCCTTCCAATGCTCCGATATAACCAGGAGGAGTGTAGAATACCCCGTCCTTTATAATAAATACATTATCTGCCGAGCCTTCCGCTACATAGCCTTGATCATTTAGCATTAATGCTTCATTCACATTGGCAAGGCGGGCTTCAATTTTGACAAGAATATTATTCAAATAGTTCAGGGATTTTACTTTTGGACTTAATACATCGGGTCTGTTTCGCCGGGTTGCAACTGTTACAATTTCCAATCCTGTTTCGTAAAGATGTTTAGGGAAAATGGCCAGAGGCTCTACAATGATAACAACATTGGCGCTCCTGCAGTTGTTTGGATCCAGACCAAGATCGCCGACTCCCCTTGACACCACTATTCGAATATAAGCACTTTCATGCTGGTTTCGTTCAACCGTTTTTACCACCAGGTCAGTGAACTCTTCTTTTGTATACGGAATGTTAAGCATAATTGACTTTGCTGATCGATACAGGCGATCCATATGCTCTTTCATTCTAAAAATATTTCCGCTGTAAACCCTGATACCTTCAAAAACTCCATCGCCATAAAGAAAACCATGGTCATAAACAGAAATTTTCGCGTTTTCTTTTGTGACGAATTCTCCGTTTAAAAAGATCCACTGTTCAGGCACGAAAAACACCTCTCACTAAGTACAAATAATTTAACACTTTAAACCACTGAATTTTTAGCTTAAAAAAATCTGCAAATTTCTATACAGAATATTTTAATTTTGCTTTTGCGATTCTGTTTAATTCAGGTTTTGATTTCTTATATTGAGGACTATCTTACGCCCATTTTGAACAGTCGTCAACACCCTTTTTATGAATTATTTGATAATTTAGATTAATCGGTTTAGCTGTATCCGCTTACAATGTTGATATATTCACATTCCTTGAGAAAAAAAATTTTTTAAAATTTTATAATCTGTAGGGATCCCAGATAACTTTGCAGGAGGGGTGCTAGAGGATCTTAGGGCACAAAAAAACTCACCAAAATGGTGAGTAAAATTCGGTAAGATATGTAGTGTTGCTAGGTGTGTAAATGGCGTCCCAGGAGAGATTCGAACTCCCGACCGACGGCTTAGAAGGCCGTTGCTCTATCCTGCTGAGCTACTGGGACGTATAATATATTAATTAAATCTTTACTACTACAGTAGGTTTCTTACTATCCTGTTCCTTCCTCTTCTAGTCTTTCAAGGAAGTATATGCGTCGGAACAAAGCTACAAAGATGTTACTTCAGTGACGTTTACGCTTTGCTGAGCTACTGGGACGTATAATATAATAACTTCTGTCTGTTTTCGAGAAAGATTATCTTAAAGACAAGTTTTATTATATTAGACAAACAATCCGAAGTCAACACTTTATTGAAAGTTTTTTGTGATTGAGGGAAGCCTTGCTCCCCTCAGTTATTATAATCAAGTTATTCCTTTTTTGCCAGTGAAAATTTTTGAGACAGACGTGGCATTTTCCCTGTGGCTAAATCATAAACATCCAGAGTAATATCTCTTTCCTTAGCCTCCAGGATTATATATGTTTTTTCTCTTCTTCCCCTTGGCAGCCTGATACTTCCAGGATTAATAAATAAAGTGTTATCAACCATTTCAGCTCCCAGATAATGCGAATGACCAAAACATACAATATCCGCTTCCATTTCACGTGCGCGGTAAGTGAGATTCATTAGTGTAGACTTTACAGAATACCTATGGCCATGTGTAACAAACAGGCGCAGCCCTTCAACTTCTTCAAAACGATCTTCCGGGAATCCTGTCTCAAAGTCACAATTTCCCCTTACTGCAGAATACCCTTTAATAGATTCGTCATCAGCTTGCAGTTCCGAATCTCCGCAATGAATCAAAAGATCCATCCCAGCATGCTTGTTACGGATTTGCTTCAGTTCGGAAGTTAGGCCATGGCTGTCGCTCAGAATGAGTATTTTCATGCTTTTTCATTTCCGGAAAGAAAAGCAGGGAGAAGCTCTTCAAGCTTTTTTAGCGCCTTTGCCCGATGACTGATTTGGCTTTTTTCTTCAGGCTTTAGCTCTGCCATTGCTTTTCCTTTCTCCTCCGCAAAGAAGATGGGATCATAGCCAAACCCATGAGTACCTCTTTTCTCTCTCAAAATAAAGCCTTCGCAGGTCCCTGCAACTGTTAATGTTTCTTTTCCAGGTGCAGCAATTGCCAGCGCGCAGTAAAATCTCGCCTGCCTGCTGTTATCGGGTGTGTTCTCCATCTCCTTCAAAACTTTGTCCATGTTTTTCTGGTCGTTTTTCTCTTCACCCGCATAGCGCGCAGAATAAATGCCAGGCCTGCCCTCCAGCGCATCTATCATCAGTCCCGAATCATCAGCAATGACCATTCTTCTGAACGCATTGGCAACCGTTTCAGCTTTTAAAATGGCATTCTCTTCAAAGGTGGTGCCGGTTTCTTCTACATCATGAAAGTCAGGATAGTCCAATAAAGTTTTGACCTCATAGCCAAGAGGCTTGAACATCCGCTCAAACTCCCTTGCTTTGCCTGCATTTTTTGTAGCGATTATAACTTCTTGCATGCTATACCTTACCCTCCAGCTTCTCTCTTTTATTATTAATACTTGTTGTGATTTTCTCTCCAAGTGCAGCCTTTTGCTGCTCAAACAGCTCTGAGATGCCTCCTTGGGCAGCACCTAATAGTTCCTGAAGCTGTGCATACGAAAATGTCGCCTCTTCCCCTGTACCCTGAAGTTCTACAAATTCTCCGCTGCCTGTCATGACTACATTCATATCCACTTGTGCTGAAGAGTCCTCAATATAATTTAAGTCTACTGCCGCCTGCTTATTATCGAGTATCCCCACACTTGTAGCAGCAAGAAAATCATTGACCGGGTACTGCGGAAGCTTCTTATTGTTGTAAAGCTTGTCCATTGCCTGTGCCATTGCAATGAATGCACCTGTAATAGAAGCTGTCCGTGTGCCTCCGTCGGCTTGTATTACGTCACAATCCAGCCAGACAGTTCTTTCTCCAAGTGCCTCTAAATCTACAACAGCACGAAGGGCACGGCCGATCAGGCGCTGGATTTCCATTGTTCTTCCGGAAATCTTGCCTTTAGCCGCTTCTCTAATATTTCTCTGTTCTGTAGCTCTTGGCAGCATGGAATATTCAGCTGTTATCCAGCCTTTTCCCTGGCCCCTCATAAATGGCGGCACTCTCTCATCGATACTAGCTGTACAAATCACCTTTGTATCTCCTACTGTAATAAGAACAGAGCCCTCGGGATGCTTTAAGTAATCTGTTTCAATATGTATAGGCCTGAGCTGCATTGGTTCACGTCCATCTGCGCGCAAAGCTGATTCCCCCTTTAATATCCATTCATTCGTCTTAAACAGAAAAACTTCCCTTCTCTGTATAAAAGGTTTGTAATTTTTGAAGGGAACTGCAATTTAATTTCGCAGTGCGTTTTTCTGCAACAAAGAAGAGGCGGCAATAAATGCCTACCTCTTTTTCCTGTTACTATATAGTATAACAAAATCCGCTTTTTTAAAAACTTCCCGTATTCACATTTTCTGGACGTGTTACTGGCTCTGTTAACTTTTCCCCATTCTCATTCACAATTTCTGCATTTCCATCAACTGTGACAGCAACACTCTCGATCCCTTTTTGTTCAGTTAATGAGAGGACAAGGGCATTCAACAGATGCTGGGAGATCATTTTATCTTCAAAGCTGCTAAACACGTTTTCGTTAAAGTTAAGAGTGACTTTTCCATCCTCCACTTTAGGATCATTAAGCAGCTGAACATCCGGCAGGAAGTCTGTTACCAGATTGGAAGCATAGTTTGGCCCTTTAATCAATTCGGTTACTACAGCTTCGACTTTGTTTTCCATTTTATTGCTTACACGTTTTGTGACAGGAACATAATAATAGTTTTCTTCATCCCCGCCAAGGTAGTACACTGTAACCGGTTTTGTATTGGTTATATCAACTACTTCTGTCGTGTCCATGTTAATTCCATTGGCTCTGCTTATTGATGCGGCAATTGGCGTTCCATTTACAGGCATTTCTTTTAATTCATGCCCGTTCAAAGTCAGCTTCACCTTATCAATGGAGTCAAATTGCGTAAGCGTCCAAGTAACAGATTCCAGAATCTTCATTTCATCTTCAGGAGCGTATTCCTGAAACTCCTTGGAAAAGTCCACAGTAGCAACTTTATCCTTAATATTGACTGAAACCTTTGTATCAGCTGGGAGGACTGCTCTGAAGTCGTTAGGAAGCAGGTCGGTTACAGGGCCGTTTTCTACCAGGTATTCCAAAGCCTGTGTAGCAACTGAATTTGTTTTCGGAAGCTCCAGCGTCTGTGGTACAACATAGCCATTTTTATCAATCAAATAAAGCTCAATTTGAAGATTTGCTACCACACCATCTTCGTTTTCTGCTGTTTCCATTTCTGTGCCGTTTGTTTCTTCAGCTACCTTTCCTCCTTCATCAGAATATGTTACTTCTTTTGGCGGATCTACTTTTTCCTTTCCCTGGCTTCCAAATAATCCGCACCCTGATAATAAAACGGATGAAACGAGAACAGCTGAAACTATAGTCGATTTTTTATTTATAGACATATTTAATCCCCCCTGAGACAGTTTGTACTACATGTATACGAGCCTATCTGTAATTTAGACCGCCTTTCGGGAGAAAAGTGTTAATAGATTTTTGACAAATTTGGACAAACCGCTTGATTCAGGCATCGATAACTGCCCATCTCTACTTTCATTTCAATCCTTGGAATCTTCAATTACGCACTGAGCAGGCTCAGGTTCTCCTTTCAGGTTAGCCAAAATTAATTATAGGGAACACAAACTCTAAAAATTGCAGTCACACAAAAAGAAGCCCAATTAGAGCTTCTCTCCCTTGTGCTATTTTTGTTCCTGCAGATCGTTCTTAACCAGCACAGCTTTTATTTTGAAATAATCGATTTCTTCAGGAAGTTCTTCCTTAATCGGCTTAAGCTTGTCCCTTCCAACTTTATCCACCGCTTCCATGACCAGCTTTTCTTCTGTATCATCAAAAATATCTGACCATATAACTGTATTGCCTTCTTTTATGGACCGGAGTATATGTTCCTGGATCGTTATCGGTGAAAAGTTTCGCTTTTTGGCTATTTCCCTAATCGGTACCCCATCCTTATAAAATTCAAATGAAATCAGGTAACTGGGGCGGTCATCCAGAGGCTCTTCAATCTCTGCCGATTTTTCCTTAACAGGGACAGCCTTAATCTTATGTTCCTCAACAAAGCTTTTAATTTCGTCGATAAAGTACTCTCCATACTTATCAAACTTCATTTGCCCAACGCCTTTAATGTTTAGCATCATTTCCTCGTTAATAGGGAAGCACCTGCTCATTTCTTTCAATGTAGTATCGGCAAACACAATATATGGCGGGACTTTTTCCTCGTCTGCGAGCTTTTTTCTTAAATTGCGTAAAACGGAGAATAGTTCATCATTTTCTTCTGTTTCCTGCATAAGATCAGGATCTTTAATTTTCATGGCGATCTTTTCCTGTCCTTTTAAAACCGGAACCGCATTTGCTGAGAGCTTAACAGTTGGAAACTTTCCGTCCGTTAAAGCTAAAAAGCCTTCAGCAAGCAGGTAATTCATAATGTCTGCAATCTCTTTTTCCTTACGGTTATTTAATAACCCGAATGTGGATAGCTGATTAAAGTTCATTTCGCGGATTCTTTTATTATGGGATCCTCTTAAAACCTGAGCGGTTAATGTAATCCCGAACCTCTCTCCCATCCGTTTAATGCACGAAAAGATCATTAAAGCTTCCTGTGTAATATCTATGCTTTTACGGTCATCCAAACAGCTGCTGCATTTTCCGCAGCTGAACGATTCTGCATCCTCATCAAAGTATTCAATGATATAGGATTGGAGGCATTTTTCAGTATGGCAATAATTCACCATTTCCTTTAATTTGCTGTATTCCTGCTCCATTTTGTGACGGTCCAAATTGCTTTCTTCTATTAGGAACTTTTGGAGTTGAATATCCTGCGGAGCAAACAGCAAATAGCACATGCTCTCCTCTCCGTCTCTTCCCGCTCTTCCTGCTTCCTGATAATAGGCTTCAATATTGCGGGGCAGATTATAGTGGATAACATATCTGACATTGGATTTGTCAATCCCCATCCCAAACGCATTTGTAGCAATCATAATTTCCGCTTCATCATAAACAAACGCATCTTGGGCTTTTTTTCGATCTTCTTCCTTTAAACCGGCATGGTATTTCGCAACAGAATAGCTCTTTCCTATTAAAAATTGATGAAGCTGGTCTGTTTCCCTGCGGCTGGAAGTATAGATGATGCCCGCTTCATTTTTGTGTTTTTCAAGGCATTGAATAATAAAATCTCTTTTATTAACACCCTTCATTACTTGAAAAGCCAGGTTTTCCCGTGCAAAACCGGTAATAAAAGTATCTTCCTCGCCAATATTTAATAGCCTTCGAATATCATCCGCCACATCCCGTGTCGCGGTTGCAGTCAATGCAGCGACCACAGGTTTCTGATTCAGGCTGCCAAGCTGGCTGACAACAGAACGGTAGCTTGGCCTGAAATCATGGCCCCATTGCGAAATGCAATGAGCCTCATCAAAAACAATTTCACTGATAGGCACTTCATTTAACAGCTCTAAAAACGAGTGTGAATCGAACCGTTCCGGCGCGACATAAACAAGCTTATATTCGCCATGACGTATTCCAGCCATTATGTTTTGGTACTCATCAGCAGACAATGAACTGTTGATATAAGCAGCAGGGATTCCGGCAGTCAATAGGGCATCTACCTGATCTTTCATTAAGGAGATTAACGGAGAAATGACGATGGCCGTTCCGGGGAGTACAAGAGCGGGAATTTGGAAACAGATTGACTTTCCGCCTCCTGTCGGAAGAATTCCTAGGGTATTGGTTTGTCCAATAATATTTTGGATTATCTCCTTTTGTCCTGGACGGAATGAGGTATATCCAAAATACTCATTCAAATAGTTTTCAGCTTGTGCCAGCAAATCGATCACCAACTCAATTAGTTTTTTGTATTTCACATTTCATGATACCAAAGCTTTCTTTTCATTGTAACCTTAAAGAAAATCGAAAAACACCTTCTGTAATAATACGATTAGAAGGTGTTTGCAGGACTTTAAAAGTTAAAGCGTCATTTTTTCTGCTTTATTCACAGGTATTTTAAGCCATTTGGATGCAATTTTTGAAAAAATTGCAGTGGATCCTGTTGTAAAAAATTTATATTCGGGTTCTTCAAGGTTCTCCTTCAGTAATCCGTGATGATGGAGAATGGTACTTGCTTCCCTTGCGGTTTCTTCACCAGAACTAATTACCTTTACGTCTTTTCCCATAACATTTTTAATAATCGGCTCTAAAAGAGGGTAATGTGTACATCCAAGAATAAGTGTATCCATTCCTCTGCCTTTTAAGGGGTGCAGTGTTTCAGCCACTATTTTTTTAGCAACAGGCCCTTCATATTCCCCGCTTTCAACAAGCGGAACAAACTTTGGACATGCGAGACTGTGAACGATCGATTTACTGTTAATTTGAATCAAGGCTTTTTCATAGGCTCTGCTCTTGACCGTACCTTCCGTTCCGATAACACCGATTGTATTGTTTTGCGTTACTTTAATGGCTGATCTTGCACCAGGAAAAATAACACCAATAACAGGGATGGACAGTTCCCGGCGAATTTCTTCGAGCGCTACTGCTGTAGCTGTATTACATGCGATTACAAGCATCTTAATATTTTTTCCTAATAAATACTGAGTCATTTGCCATGTAAAAGCTTTAACCTCATCTCCACTGCGAGGGCCGTAGGGACAGCGGGCCGTGTCACCGAGGTAAACAATGTCTTCATTTGGCAGCTGCCGCATAATTTCTTTCGCGACAGTTAAGCCTCCAACTCCGGAGTCAATAATTCCTATAGGTTCTTTCAAACGTACCGCCTCATTCTATGCGCATATCTTGATGTAACTTCATTAAGTTATCTTTAAGGAACAATACCTCTTCGTTTGTGAAGTCCTTTAGAACTTCTTTCAAGTATTCCTGCCTCTTCTTAATAACCTCTTCAATAATCCGTTCGCCTTCTTCCAACAGTTGGATGCGGACTACTCTCCGATCGTTTGGATCTTTGACCCTTTTTACCAGATTGTTCTTTTCCATGCGGTCAACCAGGTCTGTTGTCGTGCTGCAGGCAAGATACATTTTATTTGAGAGCTCGCCTATAGTCATATCGCCTTCTTCAAAAAGCCATTGCAATGCTACGAATTGCGGCGGTGTGATTGTAAAATCACTTAAGATTTCCCGTCCTTTTTGCTTGATTATACCGGATATGTATCTTAGGTCTTTTTCTATGTCAGCCACAACATCATGTATTTCGTTTGTTTTAGGATCTTCAAGCTTCATTCATAAACACTCCCATTTCAGCTTTTACGATTTAAAGAAAAGCGCCAGGCACCCGCCTATTGGCTAAAGGACTCAAACTGATCGATGGTGCCCAGAACTAAACATTATCGAAATTAAGATACTATATACTCTTTAAATAAAGGTTAATTTTTTGCCCTTGTGCATTTATTTTCACCTTTTTCGGCACAAATTTCAAGACAGAAATAAATCCCTGCCTTAAAAAAACCCATATAAATGTGTTAACCGGCATCCCAGAAGGATAGCCGGTCTAGATTAAAGTTCTAGCTCTCCCATTCGAAGGAGCTCTACAACAGCTTGTGAACGCCCCTTTACACCAAGCTTTTGCATGGCATTGGAAATGTGGTTCCGAACCGTTTTTTCGCTTATAAACAATTCACCAGCGATTTCCCTTGTTGTTTTGTCTTGTACTAACAATTCGAATACTTCTCTTTCTCGTTTGGTGAGTAACGGCTTGTGAGTATATTCATTCTCCTTCAAGTATTGTAACCCTCCTTGCCTTTCGCCAGCTATGAACCGCGGGATGGGTATATATTTAGTCACCATATCATATGTCAGCAAAAGTGCTGAAGTGACTATATTTACATAAAGGAGAAAGTTATTTTTAAAAATATGTCTTTGAGCCGCTAGGCTCGTACTTTCACTCCGCTCTTCAGCAATTCTTTCATCTCTTCAGTCCACGGGACACCTTTGCCGTTCTTCTTGGATATCTGCACCATCGTCCCTCTGCCAGCAAAACAAATTGATCCATCTGGTTTCTTGCCCATATAGTGCAGATCGACAGAAGAATTTCCGATGGCAGCAGCCTTGACATATATTTTGATCTCTTCATCAAAGAATACCTGACTTAAAAAATCGCATTGAAGGTCCGCAACAACCGGGATTGTTTCGTTATCTGGTTTTACCCAATCCTGCATAAATCCTTTGCTTTTAAAGAATTCAATCCTCGCTTCTTCATAATATGTGAAAGGAACAGTATTGTTCAAATGTCCAAACATATCTGTTTCAGAAAAGCGCACCTTAACGGGATGAAAAAAGATGAATTCTTCTTCCCATGTTTTAAAATCGTCTATATAGTTTAATTTTCCCATGGTGTTTCCTCCCGATTTTATGAATGAGCATTCACTCTGTTTTATTTTATTATAGTGTTTTTCGAATTATTTGAAAACCCTTCAGCGCCGATTTAAAAGGTAATGACTCTAAATTAATTCAGCACGTTGATTTCCGTTGCAACTCAGCGAAACAACGGGGCTACCGACGCTCCTCGACGCTCTGCGTCTGCGGGGTCTCCCTTGGTATGCTGCTCCCGCAGGACATTGAATAAGCATCCTCGAATGAATACCGCATGAAGAAAGTGCGATAGCATTTTCGAGAATCTCGCACTTCCACTCCAATCATCTCAGTGATTAAATTTAGTTAGCAACCCAAAGAAACAAATGATAAAAATACAGCTTAAAAAACCCCTCTCCAAAATGGAAAGGGGTTTTCTGTAATGTTAAATCTGGTCACTTCCAAAGAAATTTTTGAAAGACTGGAATGTTGTATCACGGTTAAGTGCCGCAATGGAAGTTGTTAAAGGAATGCCTTTCGGGCAGGACTGTACACAGTTTTGGGAGTTACCGCAATTGGCAAGTCCGCCATCACCCATGATTTGCTCCAGACGTTCCGCTTTATTCATTTCTCCAGTTGGATGAGCATTGAATAAACGAACTTGTGATAAAGGTGCTGGTCCAATGAAATCGGATTTGCTATTTACATTCGGACAAGCTTCAAGGCATACTCCACAAGTCATGCATTTTGACAGCTCATATGCCCATTGTCGTTTTCTTTCAGGCATACGTGGTCCTGGTCCCAAATCGTAAGTTCCGTCAATCGGAATCCATGCCTTAACTTTTTTCAAAGAATCGAACATACGGCTTCTGTCTACCTGCAAGTCACGGACTACAGGGAAAGTGCGCATCGGCTCAAGTCGGATTGGCTGTTCAAGCTGGTCTACAAGTGCAGTACATGACTGGCGCGGCTTGCCATTAATCACCATGGAACAAGCTCCGCAAACCTCTTCAAGACAGTTCATATCCCAGGAAATCGGTGTAGTCATTTCACCTTTTACATTAACCGGGTTACGGCGGATTTCCATAAGGGCAGATATAACGTTCATATTTGGACGGTAGCCAAGCTCAAACTCTTCCTGATAAGGGGCTGAATCAGGAGTATCCTGGCGGCTTATTATAAAACGGACAGTTTTAGCTTTAGTTTCTTGCATGGTTTAGTTCTCCCCTTTCTTTTTAGAATAATCACGCTTACGCGGTTTAATTAAACTTACGTCTACATCTGCATAATGGAATTCAGGAGCGGAATTTGCATCTACAAACTTCGCCATTGTTGTTTTAAGGAATTCCTCATCATTACGTTCAGGGAAATCAGGCTTATAGTGGGCACCGCGGCTTTCATTACGGTTATATGCACCGATTGTAATAACGCGTGCCAATTGAAGCATATTCTGCAATTGGCGGGTAAAGCTTGCTCCCTGGTTGCTCCACTTCGCCGTATCGTTAATGTTGATGTTCTTATATCGCTCCATAAGCTCAACAATTTTTTCATCGGTCTTTAGAAGTCTGTCATTATGGCGAACAACTGTTACATTATCAGTCATCCATTCGCCAAGCTCTTTATGAAGGACATAGGCATTCTCTGTGCCATCAAGAGACATAATATTGTTCCACTTTTCTTCTTCCTGTTTAACATAACGGTCAAATAATGATGAAGGAAGATCTTCAGCACTCTTATCCAAACCGCTGATGTATTTTACTGCATTAGGGCCGGCAACCATACCGCCATAAATGGCTGAAAGAAGAGAGTTGGCACCTAAACGGTTTGCACCGTGCTGTGAATAATCACACTCACCTGCAGCGAACAAGCCAGGAATGTTTGTCATTTGGTCATAATCAACCCATAGACCGCCCATGGAATAATGGACTGCAGGGAAGATTTTCATTGGAACCTTACGAGGGTCTTCACCCTGGAATTTCTCATAAATTTCAATGATTCCGCCAAGCTTAATATCAAGTTCCTTAGGGTCCTTATGGGAAAGATCCAGGTAAACCATGTTTTCTCCATTAATACCAAGCTTTTGGTTAACGCACACGTCAAAGATTTCACGTGTAGCAATATCACGTGGCACCAGGTTTCCATAGGCAGGATATTTCTCCTCAAGGAAGTACCAAGGTTTACCATCTTTATATGTCCAAACTCGTCCACCTTCACCGCGGGCTGATTCACTCATAAGGCGGAGCTTATCATCTCCCGGAATGGCAGTTGGATGAATTTGTATAAATTCTCCATTTGCATAATAGACACCTTGCTGATAAACGATCGAAGCAGCTGAGCCAGTGTTAATGACAGAGTTAGTTGATTTACCGAAAATAATCCCCGGTCCGCCCGAAGCCATAATAACTGCATCTGCAGCGAAGGATTTAATTTCCATTGAAGTCAGGTTCTGGGCAACGACACCTTTACAAGCTCCATCATCATCGATCACTACCCCTAAGAATTCCCATCCTTCATACTTTGTTACCAAACCGGCAACTTCATGGCGGCGAACCTGCTCGTCCATCGCATAAAGCAGCTGCTGGCCAGTTGTAGCACCAGCGAATGCTGTACGGTGATGCTGTGTTCCACCAAAGCGTCGGAAGTCAAGTAATCCTTCAGGTGTACGGTTAAACATAACACCCATTCGGTCAAATAAATGAATGATTCCTGGTGCAGCTTCTGCCATTGCTTTAACAGGCGGCTGGTTTGCCAAAAAGTCACCGCCATAGATTGTATCGTCAAAATGAATATAAGGAGAATCTCCTTCTCCTTTTGTATTTACTGCTCCGTTAATACCGCCCTGGGCACAAACAGAGTGAGAACGTTTAACCGGCACTAACGAAAATAATTCAACCGGAGTCCCTGATTCTGCAACTTTAATTGTCGCCATTAAACCGGCTAATCCGCCGCCGACAACTATTACCTTTCCTTTACCCATCGTGACTCACTCCCTTAATCCTAATACTAAGAAAAGCGCAAGGCGCCCGCTTATCGGCGATAATTCCCTTAAGCCGATGGCTTCTATCCTAAAAGCTGCCGCTTTTAGCCGAGGGCAATTTATGCTAGCGAAGCTTGCCTTGTGGAGCTAGACAGCTGCCTAGCTTCAAAGCTTATATTTCTTATTTTTAATATCCGAACATAGTCTGATAGTGTTTTAATGTCTATTAAATGAATGCTGTAAGCGCACGTACGCCCACAATAGAAAGTGCGATAAAAATACCGATTGTTACATAAGTTGAAATAACCTGAGAACGAGGTGATACTGTAATTCCCCAGCTTACAAGGAATGACCAAAGGCCATTAGCGAAGTGGAAAATCGCAGAAATAACGCCAATAATATAGAACCAGAACATAAATGGATTTGATAAGATGTTCTCCATCATTTGAAAGTTAACATCTGCTCCAAAAGCGGCCTGCACACGAGTTTCCCAAACATGCCATGCAACAAACACCAAAGTAATAACACCCGTTACACGCTGGAGCATAAACATCCAGTTGCGGAAGAATCCAAATCTGCTCGTATTATTTTTCGCAGTAAAAGCAATATAAAGACCATAAATTGCATGGAACAACAAAGGTAAATAAATAACAAACGTTTCAAGGAAAATCCTGAATGGAAGACTTTCCATAAAATGCGCAGCATTATTAAAAGATTCCTCTCCCCCTGTTGCAAAATGGTTCACTACAAGGTGCTGAACCAAAAACAGCCCAACTGGTATAACCCCAAGTAATGAATGCAATCTGCGATTAAAAAACTCTCGATTACCTGCCATAAACTTTCCCCCCCTGATTTGTAAAAAATGATGCTGAGCCCCCGCTCAGGACATCATCTCGAAAATGTTATTCATTTTCTTACAATTATGTGACATGTCCATTTTACTCCCAAGATAATAGAGCGTCAAGAAAACGGATACATAAAATGTTCCATATTAAAAAAATTTTTAAAAAATATTAATAGCTTTAAAACCAGTCACCAACATGCTTTCAGCTTGGCTGAAACTCTAAGCCTCGCATATACTAAAATAGTAATATTTTCTGTGCAAATCGTGCTATTTTTTCTTGAATGGATATTAAAACCCTCTGCATATTGTATATAATAGAATAATAGAAAGAGGGGAGACTATTGAGCGAATTAGCATCTGCGAAATCCACTAACGAAGATCATATACAGTCAGTCCCGGTATTTGGATATGAACTAATCCGGGAAGTGCTGCTTCGTGACCTATTAGGCAATGAAGCACCGGAAATTTTATATTGGGCCGGCAAAAGGCTTGCACGCAAATATCCTCTTGGTTCAGCCGAACATCTTGCCGAGTTTTTCCATAGCGCCGGCTGGGGAAACCTTTCCATAAAAAACGAAACAAAGCACGAAGTTGAAATGGAATTATCCAGCCCCCTGATCACCGACCGATGCAAAAAGAATGATGACTGCACCTTTCAGCTTGAAGCTGGGTTTATAGCCCAGCAAATAGAATTTCAGAAGGATGTCATTTGCGAAGCCTTTGAACATCCACGCAAAAAAACCGGAAAAATCCAAATCACAGTAAAATGGGATAAAAAAGATGCTTCCGTGTGATTTCATTTAAGTTTGGGCAAAAAGCTTTCAAAAAATTTCCTTTTGAAAGCTTTTTGTTTATGTTTTTGGCTCTGTTAAATTAGCTTGTTGGTTTTGCTTCAGGTGCTCAGCCAACCGGGGCAGTCCCGGGGCTTCTCGGCACCTGCACCTGTGGGGTCTCCCTTTGACTCGCTTTTCCCGCAGGACTTTTGAATGAACTTCCCAATTTTACACCTAAGAAGGAAATGCGAAGCATTTTCGAGGATCTCGCACATTCCGCTTCAATCCACAGCCAAATCAACAATGATCCTATAACACAGCAAATTTATTTACCTCGTGTCTAAAATTAGGCTTTTACCGCAGAACCTGACAGCTGGAAGGCTTCATGCAACGCATCAACTGCTTCAAGCATTTTTTCGTTTTTCACCACAGCAGAAACCTTTATTTCCGATGTGCTGACCATTTTCACCTGTATTTCATTATCTGAAAGCACTTCAAACATTTCTGCTGCCACCCCTGGATTGGAAATCATACCTGATCCTACAATCGAGACTTTCGCCAGTCCTGACTCCCATTCAATGCGTTCGTAATTTAAACTAGCCCTATTCTTTTCCAATACCTTTACAGTATCAGTCAGATCTTCATTTTTGATCGAGAATGACAGGTTGGTGGTTTTGGCCTCTGTCATGCTTTGAATAATGATGTCCACATTAATGTGATTTTTAGCAAGTGCTGAGAATATGGTTGATAAGCCAGTAAGTGAATTAGGAAGGCCGAGTATTGTCACCCTTGTAATATCATCTTCAAATGCCACACCGCGCACGACCAAGTTTTGTTCCATTTTTACTTCCTCCTCAATAATTGTTCCGGATTCCTTTTCAATACTTGAACGCACTTCAAGCGGAAGTCCATAGTTTTTGGCAAATTCTACTGCTCTTGGATGGAGAACGCCTGCCCCTAAATTCGCAAGCTCAAGCATTTCATCATAGGAAACGGAATAAAGCTTTCTTGCATTTTTTATATACCGCGGATCGGTTGTAAATACCCCGGTTACATCGGTGTAAATATCACATTTATCAGCTTTTAGTGCAGCCGCTAATGCAACAGCGGTAGTATCCGATCCTCCGCGGCCCAATGTAGTGATTGAACCATCCTCTGTCATCCCCTGGAATCCGGCAACAATGACAATATTGCCTTGCTGCAGTTCCTTTTGGATTTTATTTGTATCAATGTCCAATATCCTTGCATTCCCGTGGACTGGTTCAGTCTTAATCCCGGCCTGCCAGCCTGTAAATGAGACGGCAGGGTGCCCTTTCGCACCTAAAGCCATGGAAAGCAAAGAAATGGTCACCTGTTCACCGGTTGTTAGCAGCATGTCCATTTCCCGTTTATTTGGAGCAGGAGAGATCTCCTTTGCCATACCGACTAGCTGATCTGTCGTTTTCCCCATGGCTGAAACCACCACGACGACATCATTTCCTCTTTTCTTTTCCTCAATCACCCGATTGGCCACATTTTGAATTCGGTCAACGGTACCAACCGAGGTGCCTCCGAATTTTTGCACAATGATTCCCACAACTTCCCCTTCTTTCTAAACAATCTTGTTGTATTGTATTGTTTGCCGTCCCTATGTAAATTACCCTTTACCAGTTTACTTCCGTTTTTTGGACATTAAAAAAAGCAATGAGATATACTATCCCATTGCTGTGCAGCCAAATGTAAAAAAGAAGCAAACACAGTGAGATAGCTCTCCAGGACGGCATAGCCCTGACAATTCTGCATTTATTTAATGCAGAACCAGCAAAGAAATTGATGAGATTTTCTTCACTTCGGCAAACATTCCCTTTCAAAGCTTTTCACGGAAGCTCATTCTTCTCCAAGCTCTTACTGATGAAGTTCGCACCTCTACCTTCACTTAACGATGCTGTTCGAAAAATTTAGAAAAGCTTTCTTTTCGAACACATACTTTATCGCTATAAAGTGATATTGATATAAAGTTTCAATTATTATAACATATCAAAAAATGGCTGTCTATCTCCATTTAATCGCTTATGGTTACGCTTTTCCGTTCTTTTCCTCAAGGCGCTGCTTTAGTTCTTCTGCTACATTTGCAGGTATGCCTATTTCCCTGAAGTCTTCAAGGGATGCCTCTTTCATTTTCTTAACGGAGCCAAAAGCCTTTAACAATTGCTTTTTCCGCTTCTCGCCAATGCCCGGAATCTCGTCAAGGATTGACTGAAAAGCACTTTTTCCACGGAGCTGACGGTGAAAAGTGATTGCAAAGCGGTGAACCTCGTCCTGAATTCTCTGCAGCAAATAAAATTCCTGGCTGTTTCTGGAAAGCGGAATAATCTCAAGCGGACTGCCATAAAGGAGCTGGGATGTCCTGTGCTTTTCATCCTTAACCAGCCCGGAAATAGGGATATCAAGACCCAGCTCATTTTCAAGCACATCTCTTACAGCTTCCACATGGCCTTTGCCTCCATCAATCAATATCAAATCAGGAAGAGGGAGCTCTTCTTTCAATACCCTGGTATATCTGCGGCGAACCACTTCCCTCATGGATTCATAGTCATCAGGGCCTTTGACAGATTTAATTTTAAATTTCCGGTATTCCCTTTTCTCCGGCTTTCCATCAATAAAGACAATCATGGCAGAAACAGGGTCTGTTCCCTGTATATTTGAATTATCAAATGCTTCAATTCGGTGGGGAGTGTAGATGCCAAGCTGCTGCCCAAGATTTTCTACTGCCTTTATCGTACGTTCCTCATCCCGTTCAATTAAAGAGAACTTCTCCTGCAGAGCGATCTTCGCATTTTTATAGGCGAGCTTAACGAGATCCTTCTTTTGGCCGCGCTGTGGCTTTAACACTTTCACACCAAGAAGCTGTTCTGCCATTTCAGTATCAACAGAGTCGGGAGCCAATATTTCGCGCGGTTTAAAATGGTTGGCTTTTGAATAAAATTGGCCAAGGAATGTTAAAATTTCTTCCTCAGGTTCATTATGAATCGGGAACATGGATACATCCCTCTCAATGAGTTTGCCCTGCCTAATGAAGAAAACCTGCACGCACATCCAGCCTTTATCAACCGCATAGCCGAATACATCACGATCTGTAAAATCTGTCATCGTCATTTTTTGCTTTTCCATGGTTGCATCGATATGGGCAATTTTATCCCGGAGCTCTTTAGCTCTCTCAAAATCAAGTTCCTCTGCGGCTGCTGCCATTTTCTCCATTAAATCCTTCTTAATATCTTTGTATCCCCCATTTAAGAACCTTGCAATTTCATCTGTCATGCGTTTATATTCTTCTTCGCTTACATCTTTCACACAAGGAGCAAGGCATTGGCCCAAATGGTAGTATAGGCATACCCGATCAGGAAGGGTTGAGCATTTGCGCAGCGGATAAATTCTGTCCAGAAGCTTTTTCGTTTCATTGGCAGCCTGCACATTTGGATAAGGTCCGAAATACTTTCCCTTATCCTTTTTAACCTTTCGGGTTGTAATCAGGCGCGGATGCCGTTCAGCTGTCAGCTTAATAAAAGGATAGCTCTTATCATCCTTTAACATCACATTGTATTTTGGGTCATACTTCTTGATCAAGTTCATCTCAAGAATCAATGCTTCCATATCTGAGGAAGTGACAATGTATTCAAAATCCTCGATTTCATTGACAAGCCTTAATGTTTTTCCATCATGGGAACCGGTAAAATAGGATCTGACGCGATTTTTCAGGATTTTCGCCTTTCCTACATAAATGATAGTACCCTGCCTGTCCTTCATTAAATAACAGCCTGGCTGTGCTGGAAGCAGCATCAATTTATTTCTAATATTATCATTCATCCAATTCACCTCCCGGGTCCTTATTCCACTTATATAACACGATATGATGATATACTGGATCAAATATCGGTTCTGAATGAAACTCGCTGACTTTTACAAATTCCTCTTCCACTTTTGCTCCCTGTTGTTTGAACCCATCAACTGCTTTGCCGGTCACATATATGCTGGCACCTTCTCTATTTTTAATATCCTGTAAAAATAAAGGATATGTATAAATTCGTTTATGTGAAAATGGCATCTCAAGGTATTGAAATACTCTTGTTTCCTCCCACGTATAGACAATAAACTTTTCTTCCTTCTGTTCCAGGTAACTTGCAAGCTGATACATTGCTGGTATCTCTTCAGCCTGCTTCCTTACATAATAGAGCCCTGTGAGTGTTTGGGCAAGTATAAACAATCCAATCAAAACGTTGACTAATTTCCCAGAATTTCTAAGAGAAATAACAGCAATAAAAAAAACAAGCAGCATCAAAAGCGGAAGTATATGTCTTGGTTTGTCAATATTTTGAGCAAATAATGCCCAAAGAAAATAGAAAGCTCCCAATAAAACCATAAGTATTAATTGAGGATTCCTTTTTAAATCCCGTGCATTTTTAAACTTAAAAACAGCGATAACTGCAAGAACCATACTGATTATAAAGACGATTACGTTTCCGGAGCCTAAACCCACCCAAAGCAAATTCCTGCCTATTAATAGGAATAGCGTTTCCCAAAAGGGATCAGCTTGTACAGCGGCAGTTCCTCCCCAGTCTGAAAAATGTCCTTCTGTAAAGCCGAAAGCGAGCTGAAAAAGATAAGCAAATCCGCCAGTACTAAACGCCAGTGCTGAAACCCACACAAGCTGGGCCATAAGAGCGATAAAGCAATACACTAATATCTTAGGTACTGCTTTTCTTCCTTGTTTTTTAAAAAGGGCAAGCCACTGAAAGATAAGGCCTGCAGCAAACACTACATAAGATAGCCTTACCCCAAGAAGAAGTCCAAGTAAAATAGCCGGTATAAATCCTATTGCCACTTTATCTTTTTTCATAGCTGCGCTCAGACTCCATAAATACCATGGAATGATCGCCAAGGCTGCTCCTTCCGACATAGGCTGGCCTGTCATAACAGCAATATAGCTGACAGATTGCAGAATCATGACCGTAAGGGCAGCTTTATTCACACTTAAGTAGTGTCTTGCGAGAAAAAATAACGGAATCGTGGTTAACAGCATCATAGTCATATTCAAAATGGAAAGTGCCTCTGGCGGATTTTTTATAAAAGTAAAAAACAGCATTCCACCAAGGATAAAAAAGGGATATCCAGGAAAATGGGGCTGCATTTTTATAAGATCATATTCACTAATAGCAAGGGAAAAATCCACCTGATCCCAGCCCGCAGCAAAAGAAACAGCATGGCAGAACCGATAGCCGTATAGAGTGCCAAGATAGAAAATCATAACCCATACAAGATAAAATCTTTTCATTTCAAACATCCTTATCATCTGCTAAATGAAAAAATAAGCTGAAAAAAGACCCGCCTGCCGCGAGCCTTTTTGAGGGATTCTAAAATATATTTTGAACTTAAAATCTTACTTTTTCAACCTAAGCTGTTTTGCCAGAAATACTGAAGCTATTCTTTATTCTTGCCAGGACTCTTTCCCAAATTCCTTTATGAATGAGCCACATCCAAAGGGCTACAAATCCAAAGTACAGCCAGTAGCCTGCGACCTGCTCAAGAGATGGATTATGGCTGTAGCCGAACATCGCTGCCATGAATAGGCCAACCTGACCGCTGATTAATGTTTCGTTTCCTGTATCCCGTTTGTAATGCAATTCATCCTGGTAGTGCTCAGGCATGACTTGAACAATATTATACAGTTCCTGTGGCTTACCTTCCGCATTCGTATACAGGGAACCCATCTTTCCTAAATCCTGCAAAACTCCGATACCTTGTACAAGAAGGCCTGCAGCAATGAACATGATGAGTACGCCCGTTACACGGAAGAAAGCTTTTAATGATATTTTCATTGTACCTGAGAAGAACAAATAGCCAATCATTAAAGCAAGAAGCAAACCGCTTAATGCTCCAAAGCTTTGAAATACTTTTGTCACATCCCCACCGCTGATCGCAGCAAAGAAGAATACAGTCTCCACACCTTCACGAACTACAATCAGATAGGAGTGAAGGATCATAGCGCCTATGCTTCCCGCAGTTAAAGCAGCATTTATTTTCTTTTGCATGTCGCCGTTAATATCTTTGGATTGTTTAGCCATCCAGACAACCATATGGGTCAGAAGGAAGACTGATGCAAACATGATTCCGACCTTTAGGTAAACCTCTGATCCAAAGCTGGCAAAGCCGGTGAAAATAACCTGGAACAGCAATGCTACGAGAAAACTCGTTACCAATGCAAGCAGGACGCCGACATATACCCATTTCTTGTATTTATCAGCATTCAGCCTTGTCAAATAGGAAAGAATCAAACCTACAATTAACGTTGCTTCAAGTGCTTCCCGCAGAGTGATGAGAAAAGCTTGAAAGTCCATTTTGAGAATCCCCCTCAAATGATGCTTTATTTTTTCTTGCGAAGCTTTTGAGTAACAATGATGAGAATAAAGGCAACAATCAAAACGGCTGAAAAGATGAGCCATAATGTTGAATTTCCTTCATCATCTCCTGAAAAAATCCCCAGATTTTCTTCGGTTAAGTGGCTTTTATCTTTTTGTTCTTCAGAAACAATCGGGAACAAAGGATGAAGAACCTCTATTATGTAATCCACTTTTTCGTCAAATAGTTCTTTATCGCTGTTTTTGCTTCCAATACCGAATAACCCCGGATTTCCAAGTGCGGTTAGTGCATCATCAAACGCTTTATATATATTATCAACTGTTTCTTGATCTGCTTTCTTAATTACTTCAGGCTCCAAAACTGTAAAAGTGCCTCTTGCCTTTGCTAGCAATAACTTTGCCTGCCCATAATCATCAAATTGTTCCTGGGCAAAGTGAAGGCGGCGTTCCACATTCAGTTCCATAGCAGCCTGATAGCTTCTTAGGAGCAAGTCTTTGTCTTTCGTTTCCAATGCCTTTTCCATGTCGGGTTTTACCTTTGTAAAATAAAGGTCAAAATCCTTCTGGTAGGTATCATAGATTTTGCGTGCATTGTCCCAATCGTCATTTTCAACATAAGCTTCCAGTTCTTTATATGCTTCAGCGAATTGTTCTTCTCCTGGATCTCCATATGAATATGCGTGGGCGGTTAGCGAAAAACTATTATTGAGAACGAATATCAATATCAAACAAAAAGAAAAGAGTTTTTTCATCTAGCTTCCTCCTACATTGATAATGATAATAATTATCAGTCTAATTGTCAATGTCAATTTGCAATTGTCACACTTTTGCCATTACTTTTTGCTATTTTTATTTGACTGTTTGACTCAAGTATATGGGCCGTAAAATCAATATCCACTTTTCGTACAGGCCTTCTGATTTCTTTCCAAATGGCCGGGATAACAGAGCTTAAATACCCTTTGAATGTGATGAATGATTCTCCGGTAGAACGGACCCGATATTGAATGGGAACTTCCTTCACTCTGAAGCCTTTCCGGATCAGATTGAGAGATAGTACCTGCGCATAATTGTAATCATGGATAATTTCTGCGTGCTGCAAAGCCTGCCTAGAAAAAGCCCTCATGCCAGATTGCCCGTCAACAATCCACTTTCTTAGGATTACCGATTGAACCAATGTAAAACAATAATTACCGAGGCGTCGATGTAGCTTCATTCCTTTAATCGTTCCCATAAAACGTGAACCCATTGTGTAATCAGCTTCGCCTCTAAAAATGGGTGACAATAAATCCGGAATCTGACTGGCAGGATATTCGCCGTCAGCATCAATCATGACACCAATGTCTGCTCCCCTTGAATAACATTCCTGCAAACCTGCCCTTACTGCAGCTCCTAGCCCTTTATTGGATTTAAAGCTGACTATATAATCTGCTCCTGCTTTTCGTGATATCTCAACCGTTCGATCCTTTGAACCATCATCGATTACAAGTACTTTTACTTCTGCCAGCGGATGAAAATCACGGGGGATACCGCGTATAACATCCCCAATTGATTCCTCTTCATTAAATGCCGGCAGAAAGACGATCACTGTCTGTTTTTTCATGTCCTGTCGCTTCCCTTCCGGATTGCCTCTTCCAAAATTTTTCCCCTGCATTGCTCAGGGAATGGCGCTCCCAATAGATAAGCAATAGTCGGAGCCATTGATACAAGGCTGTGCTTTTCTTCTATTTTTTTTCCTTTATGAATATTTGGGCCGTGTACGATAAACGGAACAAAACGCTCTCCTTCATCTAAATGGCCATGCCCTCCGATGCCATCAGCCTGTCCATGGTCCGCGCATATCATTAAGGTTGTGTTTTCCATTTTCCCATCACGCTCAAGCTCTTCAACAAAATCTTTGACCAAAGTGTCCGCTTCTTTTATTTTCTGCAGGTATTCATCGTATAATACCCCTCTGCTGTGCCCTGTCTGGTCTGTTGCAATCATTTGAACGATGAATAAATCCGGGTCCTGTTCTTTCATAATTTTCTTTGCCCTTGCCATGATATTGAGGTCCGCTTTGTCATTATGCATAACAGCTGTAACAGTCTCTACATCGCTTCCCATTGAGTCTACAAGATGGGCAATACCCAAAAGCCTTCCTTTTTTTCCTACTTTACGCAAAGAATCAAAAATACTTTCTGTGTTTATGCCCAGCTTCCATACCATATTGGATTTAATGCCGTGCTCAAACGGGTATGTACCGGTAAACATGCTGGAGAAACAAACCACCGTCCGCGCAGGGTAAACTGTCTCCATATTCATATATTCGGTTCCTGTTTCCTTCAAATAATCAAGGAAAGGTGTTTCGGCTTCATAGAACCTTTCTTTTCTCATTCCATCAATCACAATAACAACTACTTTATCTGACACAGCACTGCTAGGCTGTTTATAAAGCTCCTTTGTATATTGTCCATACATTTTCGGCTGCCAATCAAAAAGATTTTTATGCAGTATAAAGGCAAAGATTAAAATGAATAAATAGTATAGTGCCAAGCCTGTAAAAGGAATTTCAATTGCGGCTTTTAAATTTTGGTATGACATCTCCCATATTGAAACAACCAGCAGGAATTTCGGCAGCTGCTCCTGGGCATTCCCGCTTGTCGAGTCACTATTTTTAAGGACCAGCTTCCAAAAGCGTGTAAAATTAAGCCATGTAGTTCCTATTCTTAGGTGATAATATAATGTTCCCCAGAAGAACACTGTGAAAAAAAAATATAAACCTGCCGCAAAAAACAGTAGCGTGATCGAGGCCGCATTCCAAACAATCAAGAAAACGACAAAAGGAATCCATAAATAATTGCGTAAAAATAGAGGGAAATCATAAATAAAATAGATAACGAGCAAGGGTGCCGCTACCAATAAACCTATTAGCCAGTAGATGATGTTTTCCCCACTCGCAAATTCCAAGAAGTGAAACAGCAGCATAGTCCCAAACACAAAAATAGGTGTAAAAGGTTTCCCTTCATTCAATAAGTTCCAGCATCTGGCTGCAAATTTCTCAAATTTAGATGCGCTCTTCATTCTTGTTCACCTCTCCTTTCTTTTTCACCCATTGGATGATTGTATTAAGTTTAATAGGATAAAAAATGAAAACACTAGCTCCAGCCAAATAAGAGAATAAAAATTTTATTCCGTGTGTTAGAATGGCGATGGTGTACCCGGTTTCCAGATCCATGCCAATGGCATTAAGTGCAAACGCCATAACTGCTTCATAATTGGCTAACCCTCCAGGCGTTATTTGAAAAATCTGTCCTGCCACGGTCATACTGTTTACCCAAATAGCTTCCAAAGGAGTAATTGGGTTGGCTATGAGGATGATCGTTACGAACACAACCGTCGCCTCCAGAATCCAGCTGGCGAATGTAATGAGAAAAATGAGAATACCGTTCTTGCCCAGCATTGCCTCTTTCAATACTTGATATTGTTCTGAAAGCTCCTTCGGGAGAGTTTTTTTGAGAAGAACAAGCAAGATAATACCTCCTGCAAAGGCAGTTAGCACCAGAACGAAAGAGAAATGAGCCATTATTTGAAAAACAAAGATTCCAGCGCTGGCCATGATGATTAGGCTGGCAAAATCAAGGGCACGGAGCACAATAACGGAATGCGCGGATACCAATGCTGAAATCTCCTTTTCTCTGTTTCTCATAACGCCCATTCTGACAAGATCCCCTGCTTTTACAGGCAGGATATGATTGATAAACAGGCTATAAAGCACGCCAATAAGACAGGTTGAAAAGCGCGGAATTCCTTTAAGGTACCATTTCCATGCCAGTGCTTTCAATATAAAAGAAAGCAAGTAAATCCCCATAATAATTAATAAAGCAAATGGATGGGAGAAGGCAGTTTTGAGACTACTCAGTATTTTATTTCCGTCAAAATATAAATAACTTAAAATGATGAAAGAGAAAATAATAACTAAGCTGATCACATATTTAATTTTGGATTTAAAGAATGCTTTCATTTTTCTTTGCCCATTTTACAGTCTCGCTTATTCCATCGCTAAAAGACACTTCTGGTTTGTAGCCGAGCAGCTGCTCTGCTTTCCCGATATCTGCCCAGGTTTTATCCACATCTCCTTTTCTGCTTCCTTCCCTTTTCACCTTCATATCAGAAAAATGCCCTTTTAATTCTGCAAGCAGCTCTTCCATTGAGATCGGATTGCCGGAACCCAAATTAATTATTTCGCTGCTTTGAAGCTTTTCGATCGATAGATTGATTCCATTAACAATGTCATCGATATAAGTATAATCCCTTGCTGAACCCTCGCCAAAAACCGTCACCGCTTCAGCATTCAGCAGTTTTTTTATAAATCCTGTGATCGCCATATCCGGACGTCCCCATGGTCCGTATACCGTGAAAAACCTTAAGATAATCATTTTATATCCGTAAAGATGCTCATACACGTGGCAAAAAGATTCTGCTGCATACTTGGATGCTGCATAAGGTGAAATTACCTTCCCTGCTGCCATTTCTTCTTTACAGGGTCCTTCGGAATTCCCGTAGACTGAAGACGAGGATGCAAATATTACCTTTTTCACACCTGCTTGTCCTGCAGCTTCCAGAACATTGATTGTTGCTTTTATGTCGTAATCAACATATTCGTTCGGCTGTGCGATAGAGTAGGATACACCTGGCAATGCAGCAAGGTGTATGATTGTATCAGGTGCAATTTCTTTTATAGTGCTAATTGTTTTTTCCCTATCAAGCAAATCCATCTCATAAAAATAAAAAAAACCTGCATTCTTTATCTCTTTAATATGCTCTCTTTTTCTTTCTTGGGAATAGTAGGAATGAAGTGAGTCTATTATGTATACCTCATCATTTTTTTCTATTAAAAACCGGGCTAAATGGCTTCCGATAAACCCTGCGCCCCCTGTTATCAAAACTTTCATGCTGACATCTCCTTACAATAGATAGACAAATGCTATTCTATCATAGCCGCAGATGGATTTCCTGTCTGTCTAAATCAGGCAGTTCCAAAATACTGGCTCTCAGGAATACTTCAATAAGAAAGGCCGCAAATCTGCGGCCTCTTTTTTTATTGAAGCAATTGATCAACTGACTCGATGATCGCATCACTATGTGTTTTTGCTTCTTCTTTATTGCCTTCTGAAACAGCATTAAACCATTCTTCTGCATGCGTAAATGCTTCCTGTGCTTTATCTTCACCAAGTTTTCCATTTAATTGGATTTGGAGAGCTTTCAGGAACATGTTCCCTTCAAGAGCCTGGGTTTTTGCATCTACCATTTTTTCTTCATCAAGTGATGTTGGAACTTTTTCATGATAGCTTTTTATTTTGCCAACAATCGCTTTGTTAAAAAGGTTATTTACTTCGTCAGCTTTGATAGAAGCTGGTTCTGTAGCATCTAATGAGAATAGCTCATTCAACTTGTTTGCAGCTTCTTCATCCCCGCCTGATAGTGATCCTTTTATTGCCTGATAGAAGCCCCATGCTTCTGCCTGCATAATTTTTAATTCAGCTTCTTCTTTGCCTTCTTTAACAGCCGCTTCAATTTTTTCGGCATAAGAAGCTGATGCTAGATAATAGCTTTTGTATACTGATTTATCTGTTAATTGAATATATACATTGAAGTCATCTGCATTCCCTGAAGAGAGAGCTTCTTCCTGTGCTTCAAGCCCAGCACTGATATTTTCTGCAATGCTTGCTTCTCCGCTTAATTCATAGTAGTTATCTCTTTTTTCAGCTGTAGGGATAAAAACATTTTCTGCAAGATGCTTAATTTGTTCAAACGCCTTCTCAGCTTCCTCCTGATTTCCTTCAGCAAGTAGTTCTGCCGCTTCTTTGTGAAGTGACTTCTGCTTTTGATAGAAATAAGATTGGACTGTCTTATCTACAAGCTGACGCGCAATATTGGCATCCATATCACCTGATTTTCCAGCTTCCAGTGCTGCCATAATGGTTCCGTCGAACTCCCCATTTACTTCATTAACTGCGTTTTGAAGCCCGGACTGGTATTTTTCAATGACTAAATCCCAATCTACTTCCTGATTTTCAGTTGCTTTATCCAGCTCTGCTTTCATTTCACCAACAACACTTGTCTGCTCAGCTGCAGCGTTCTCTTCAGTTGCTTCTTCTTTGGTTTCTTCCTGATCTTCTGCAGCCTTTTCTTCCTGCTTATTTTCCTCAGGCTTCTCTGCCTCATTACCGCCGCTGCTGCATGCAGTAAGCGCCACACTTGCTACTAGGAAGCTTGCAAAAATTCTTCTTAATTCTCTCTTTTTCATGTTATGTATTCCTCCTGTGAATGAAATGAATTTATTAAATTATTAAGTTATCAAATTAAATGATAATGATTTTCATTAACAATCATTATTATATAGAGAATGATTCTCACTGTCAATGAGAGAATTAAAAGTTATTTGTCTATTTTGCAAACTTAATATTAGAATAGGGCGATGCGAAATGAAGAATGGCTGTTTTCGTTATGACTGGAGCGGAAATCAACGGGCAAGCTTTATCGTCCACAAACAACAATCTTTACGATAAGAGCCTTTAGAAAAGAACAAAAAAATCCCGTATGCCCTTTTAAGGACACCGGGATTTTTACAGATATTAAGCATGTTTTGAAAGAAGTTCAGCAAGAGCTTCTTTAGGCTGGAAACCAACTACTTTGTCTACTACTTCACCGTCTTTAAGAACGATTAATGTTGGTATACTCATAACGCCAAACTTACCAGCCGTTTCCTGGTTTTCGTCAACATCGATTTTTACGATTTTAACTTTATCGCCCATTTCAGAATCAAGCTCTTCCAATACTGGAGCGATCATTTTGCAAGGCCCGCACCAAGGAGCCCAGAAATCAGCCAACACTAAACCAGAACCTGTTTCTGTAGTGAAGTTTTGATCAGTTGCATGTGTAATAGCCATTTGATATGCCTCCTAAATTTTAACTCAAATACTAACGACAGTATATCATCGTTTATAATATGTTGCTAACAATTTGCTCGATCGTAATTTACCCTATTTTAAGCGGAATATTCATATTTATCCTTATTTTGCTTATGTATAAAGGGCGGCTCAAAGCCGCCCTTTTGTATTGTAAACACAGCATGATTAGGTTAACAGCTGCATTCTACGCATTTACTTTAAGTTTTTTGAACTCTTCTGTTAACATTGGGACAACTTCAAAAAGGTCCCCAACAATACCGTAATCGGCCACTTTAAAGATATTTGCTTCAGGATCTTTATTGATGGCTACGATTACTTTTGAGTTTGACATGCCCGCTAAATGCTGGATCGCTCCAGAGATGCCGCAAGCAATATAAAGGTCTGGAGTAACGACCTTACCTGTTTGTCCAATTTGCAATGAATAGTCACAGTAATCCGCATCACAAGCTCCGCGTGATGCACCAACAGCTCCATTTAGAACAGACGCAAGCTCTTTTAATGGTTCAAAGCCTTCCTCGCTTTTAACACCGCGGCCGCCAGCAATTATTACTTTTGCTTCCGATAAGTCGACGCCTTCGCTTGCTTTGCGGACAACTTCTTTAATGATTGTACGAAGATCCTTGATATCTGCAGAAACAGAAGAAACATCGCCAGATCTTGATTCATCTTTCTCCAATGGAGAAATATTATTTGGACGAATAGTCGCAAACAGCAAGCCATCTGTTACGATTTTCTTTTCGAAAGCTTTTCCTGAATAGATTGGACGTGTGAACACAAGGTTTCCACCCGCTTCTTCAAGGCTCGTTACATCGGAAATTAATCCTGATTCCAATTTGGCAGCAATCTTAGGAGCAAGGTCCTTTCCTAGTGCTGTATGTCCAAAAATAAGTCCTTCAGGGCTTTCAGACTCAATAACAGCCATTAAAGCCTGAGAATATCCATCTGGAGTATACTGTTTTAATTTTTCATCTTCAACAGTTACTACACGATCAGCCCCATACTGGATTAATTCCTGAGCTAAAGCGCTTACAGATTCGCCGATTAAAACACCTACAACTTCTCCGCCTTCTGCTGCAGTCTTGCCTGCTGCTACCGCTTCGAAGGATACATTACGCAATGAACCGTCACGGACTTCACCTAACACTAATACTTTTCTAGCCATATGTTTTACCCCCTGCGTTTTTTTTATCAGTTAATGCCGATCAGACAACTTTGGCTTCGGTATGAAGAAGGTTAACCAGTTCTTTAACTTGATCTTCCAATTCGCCTTCAAGAACTTTTCCTGCTTCTTTCTTAGGCGGCAAGTAAATTTCAATTGTTTTTGTTTTTGCTTCAACATCGTCTTCCTCAAGATCCAGGTCGTCAAGCTCAAGCTCATCAAGAGGCTTTTTCTTTGCCTTCATAATTCCAGGCAATGATGGATAACGCGGCTCGTTTAAGCCTTGCTGAGCAGTTACCAATAGAGGAAGGGATGTTTCAATCACTTCAGAATCACCTTCAACATCACGTACTACAGTAGCAGAGCTTCCATTGATTTCAAGCTTGGTGATGGTTGTAACATAGGAAATGCCCAGAAGCTCAGCTACTCGTGGCCCTACTTGGCCTGAACCGCCATCAATGGCTACATTCCCGGCAATAATTAAGTCCGCTTCTTTATCTTTTAGATATTCTGATAAAATTTTAGCAGTTGTAAATTGGTCTCCGTCTTCGAGGTCATCTTCTGTATTGATTAAAACAGCTTTATCTGCACCCATGGCAAGCGCTGTGCGAAGCTGCTTTTCAGCTTCCTCTGTTCCCACGGAAATTACTGTAACTTCTCCGCCTTGTGCATCGCGAACCTGGATCGCTTCTTCTATCGCATATTCATCATAAGGGTTAATGATAAATTCAGCGCCATCTTCGTTGATTTTGCCGCCGGAGATCGTAATTTTTTCTTCAGTATCAAATGTTCTCTTCATTAATACGTAGATGTTCATGATTTCCCTCCTAGTAATTTAGCTCTGTTAAACTTGCCTGCTGATTTCCTCTCCCACAATGCACGTTAACATAGCCATTAATAAAAACATTTCTGCACTTCGAAAGATTGAAAATATTCAAGGCATACAGAAAGGCCAATCTGCTGCGCCCGCCCAAAATCATGTGATTGAGCGGCCGCTCGCTGGCAGACCAGAATTTAACCAATGAATCTTCTGAAGATTAAATCATCCGCATACAAGTCCATTATAATAGATTATGAGAATGAATGTAATCTTTCAGGACAAATCTTTGAAAAACTATTGCCCGGTGAAGTCCGGTTCTCGCTTTTCAATAAAGGCAGATATGCCTTCCTTACCATCATTCGAAACAAAAACCTCTCCAAACAATTCTGCTTCTCTTTTAACGCCTTCATAGAACTGTCCAGTCTTCCCATAATTCAATAATTCAATCGCTGCCTTAATAGAACCAGGGCTCTTCTTGGCAATCTTTTTGGCCATTTTATAGGCGTACTCCAATAGCTCCTCTTCAGGGTAAGCATGATTTGCCAGGCCATATTGGACTGCTTCCAGGCCTGTGATTGGGTCACTTGTGAATAGCATTTCTGCTGCACGTGCTGCACCAACAAAGCGAGGAAGACGCTGCGTTCCGGCAAAGCCAGGAATCAATCCAAGCTGAAGCTCTGGAAGACCGAGCTTTGCATTCTCAGCAACAAGGCGGAAGTGACAGCCCATTGCCAGTTCTAGTCCTCCGCCGAGAGCAGCACCATGAATGGCTGCAATAATCGGTTTAGGGAATTTTTCCATCCTCTCGAATAAGTCCTGTCCATAGGTTGAGAGGCTGGAAAAAGCATCTCCGCTTTCTATTGTCGTAAATTCTTTAATATCAGCGCCAGCGGAGAAAAATCTGCCTTCTCCGTGGATAAGAATTACCCTGATATCTTCATTCGGTTCAACTTCATCCAGAACAGCTGACATCTCTTTTAACAGACCGGACGAAAGAGCATTTGCCGGCGGACGTTCAATTGTGATCGTCGCCACCATATCCTGATGGGACCATTTTAAATATTCCAATCATATTCCTCCTTACTATATTTTAATAGCACTTTATGAGGATCAAACATTCCCGCAACCGTTGATCAGCAGCTTATGAACGGGTTCTGCCAAAGCAGTAAGGTCATATTTTTGTTCATTCATCACCCATGTCGTTACCGTTTCATCCATCGTGCCAAATATCATTTGCCGGGCAAGCCTTATGTCCAGATCACTTGAAAACTCCCCGCTATCCTTGCCGTCTGCCAGTATTTTTTCCACTAAGGCAAGGTAGCCCTTAAGGACTTCATTGATTTTATGGCGGAGATCTTTATTGGACTGCCTCAGCTCGAGCTGGGTGACTATTGCCAGGTGGCGGTCTTGAGAGAGCATTTTAAAGTGCGTTTCTACCATCATTAATAGTTTCTCTGCAGCTTTCTCTTTTCCTGCAATTTTTTCTTCGATTTTCTCTACGAAGTAACCCATTTTATCCTGAAAGAGGGATATTAAAATATCTTCTTTGTTTTTAAAATATAAGTATATGGTGCCATCAGCGACACCTGCCTGTTTTGCAATTTTTGATACCTGTGCCTGGTGATAGCCATTTTCGGCAATCACAACTACCGCCGCATCAATAATTTGCCGGTATTTGGGTTTCGTTTTCTTCAAGCTATTCCCCTCCTTTCAAGAATTAAAAACCAGCTAAACGGCAGTGTACTTTTTCCTTTATTTGGTGCAGCCGGATGGGATCGCCTGCCTTTACGTGAAATCACCATCCGTGCTGCTTTTTTAACCAGTAAAATAAGAACCAGCAAGCCAATAGTTTAACTATGATTTTAATTATTCCTGTAAAATTCGTTTCGTTGCATAAAATGAATGAATCATCATTCATGTTTTTATAATAGTAGCACAATTCATTTCTGTCAAGAAATTACCGCCGGAAATATATAGTTCATTATGACATTACTTAAAACAACGGACAAGCATAATATATCAAAAATAAAGAGCCGATGGGAATCGGTCTCTGCAATTAAGCCCGCTTTTCCTCTTCTTCTTTTAATTTCTTTTTTTCCTCATCAACAAGTGCTCTTCTCAATATCTTTCCGACAGCTGTCTTTGGAAGCTCTTGTCGGAATTCGTATAGCCTAGGTACCTTATAGGCTGCAAGATGCTTTCTTGCAAATTGATTCAACTCATCTTCGGTCGCTTCTGAGCCCTCTTTCAGCACAATATAAGCTTTTACGGTTTCACCCCGGTAAGGGTCCGGAATTCCTGCAGCTACTACTTCCTGTACTGCAGGATGCTCGTAAAGTACTTCTTCTATTTCACGCGGATAAATATTAAACCCGCCAGCTATGATCATATCTTTTTTCCTGTCCACAACATAGAAATATCCCTTTTCATCCATGTAGCCAAGGTCCCCTGTCAGCAGCCAGCCTTCCCTTAAAGTCTGTGCAGTATCTTCTGGGCGGTTCCAATAGCCTTTCATTACCTGAGGGCCTTTTACTGCAATCTCACCAACTTCCCCTACTGGGAGCGGATCACCTGTCTCTAGTGAAAAAATGGCTGAATCAGTATCCGGCCAAGGCACGCCTATGCTTCCTTTAACACGCGGACGATCCCATAGAAAATTCGCGTGAGTAACGGGTGAAGACTCTGTTAAGCCGTAGCCTTCAACAAGTTTTCCGCCTGTTACTTCCTCAAACTTCTGCTGGACTTCAACAGGTAGAGCTGCTGATCCACTGATGCAAGAATCAATGGAAGACAAATCATATTTTTTCAGATCCGGATGATTTAATAAGCCAATATAAATGGTCGGTGCCCCAGGAAATAATGTTGGGCGCTGCTTTTGGATTGTTTTCAATGTTGTTTCAGGGTCAAACTTAGGCAAGAGCACCATTTTGTGCGCTTCCATTACAGACAAAATCATTACTGTTGTCATTCCATACACATGGAAAAATGGCAAAATGCCAAGTACCACTTCCTCGCCGCGCCTGCATTTATAAAGCCATGCTTTGCACATTGCGGCATTGGAAACCAGGTTCCGATGCGATAGCATAACACCCTTTGGAAAACCGGTAGTACCCCCGGTGTATTGCAATAAAGCCAAGTCTTCCTCAAAATCAAATTTATGAATTACGAGTGGTTCAGCAGGCCTTTTTAAAATCTCTGTAAGCAAATGGTTATGTCCTTCATGTTTCACATTGACGACAATGCCATACTGTTTTTTTTGCATAAATGGATAAACCAGATTTTTAGGGAATGGAAGGAAATCTTTGATAGCGGTTACAATTATATGTTCTAAATTTGTTTGAGGCATCACTTTAGTCACTCTTGGAAATAGAATGTCCATTGTAATGATCGCCTTTGCCTCTGAATCCTTCATTTGATATTCAAGCTCTCGTTCCATATACAATGGATTTGTCTGTACAACAACTCCTCCAGCCATCAAAATTCCGTAATAGCTGATAACAGACTGCGGGGTGTTTGGGAGCATGATTGCTACCCTATCTCCCTTTTCAATCCCGATATTCTGCAGATACGCAGCCAGCTTAAGGGAAGAATCATACACATATTTATAGGTCAGTTCCTTCCCCATAAATTGGATGGCTACTTTTTCCGGGAATTCATCTGCTGCTTTCTTTAAATAATCCTGCACCGGCTGACTGGGATATGACAAGGTTGAGGGGATCTCTTCCGGGTACTGTTCTAGCCATGGTTTTGTTTCTGCCATTGTGTCCCTCCTTATTGAATGCTCAAAGGGAGAGTCCTTCTCCAATTTGAACATAACCGAAAAATTTTTAGAACATTCTAACTGTTCGTTCTTATTATAATATAATGCCGTCTCTATGACAATTAGAATAAGACCTTTCACATAGGCAGAAAATTTTATAGAAGGTTGTCCTTTATACTGGGAAATTCCTGTAAAATTAAAAAGAAAAAAACGCCATACTACAATGGCGTTTTTTTGTATTTACCTCTATCACTAAAACATTACACGATGAAAAATAAATAAATGGCTCCTATGAGAAGAAATGCTCCGCTAAGAACCAGTAAAACTTTAGCTAGTTTTTCCACTGCAATAAATCTCTCCTTAAGATAAACCTGCCCCAATGACATACGATAAACCAATCGATAACACCATCGAAATAAAGCCGACCGCTTTATTATTATTCTCGATTTCTTCATCAATTTTAAACTTAGGTGTTAAAAATTCAAAGATAAAATAGCCGATCAATAATAGAACGAATCCGAATATTCCCCAAACAATCATCGTTATTAATGTATCATTATGCAAAATCGAATGCCTGAAGATATTCGCAATCCCAAATATTTTTCCTCCAGTTGCCATTGCAACTGCAATATTTCCATTTTTGATTTCTTCCCAATTGCGGTACTTGGTGACCAGTTCAAAAATGGCTAAAAAAACAATCATACATAAAATAACAACACTGTAATACGCGGCTGTCTGAATATATTCATTTTCCCAAAATTGGTTCATTTCCATTCTCCCCGGTTGGAATTTAAGGTCTTTTCGCAGATGTTCAGTTCAAGGCCGAACTTGCTGCCCGGATTCAAACGGTTATTAGAAAAGCTCTGGTCCTGCTGATGAGCTAGAAGAGAGGCCCGGAAGCAAATATCTTATTTAAACTCAACAACTGTAACACCTGTTCCGCCTTCTCCTGCTTCGCCAAATCGGATTTTTTTAACAGATCTGTGGTTTCTCAAATATTCCTGAACACCTTGTCTCAAGGCCCCAGTACCTTTTCCATGAATAATGGACACACGCGGATAGCCTGCCAAAAGAGCGTCATCAATATACTTTTCTACTCTTAACAGGGCATTTTCGTATCGTTCACCTCGCAAATCCAGCTCAAGACTCACATGAAAGTCTTTACCCTTTACTGTAGCCATTGGCTTTGTTTCAACTGGCTTAGGGCTCTTAATGTATTCCAAATCCTTCTCGGCAACCTTCATTTTCAAGATCCCAATCTGGACTTGCCATTCCTTATCCGACACCTTTTCCAGCAGATGGCCTTTCTGTCCAAAGCTTAAAACCTTGACCTCATCGCCAGGTGCAAAGGTGTGTTTATCATTTTTAGGCTTTGCTTTGTTTTGTGTTTTCCTTATTTGCGGAGCAGCTTCAGCCAATCGTTTTTTCGCTTCAATCAGCTCATGTTCCTTAACCTCCGCATGCTTTTCCATGCGCATCTTTCTTAAATCACGAATAATCTGCTCTGCCTCAGCTTTAGCTTTTTCAATGATATCTGCAGCTTTCTCCGCTGCTTTCTCATGCATTGAATCTTTTTGCTCATAAAATTCAATCATTTGCTTTTGCAGATCTTTATGGAGTTTTTCTGCATTCTTTAATAAATCATTTGCTTCTTCCCTGTCAGATTCCGCCTGCTTTCGGCTTTCTTCAAGGGAAGCTATCATCTTTTCAACCTGATTAGTATCTGCACCAATATAGGACCTCGCCGTATCAATCACTTTGTCATTGAGCCCCAGGCGTTTTGATATTTCGAAAGCGTTGCTTCGCCCCGGTACACCAATAAGCAGCTTATAAGTTGGGCTAAGCGTTTCAATATCAAATTCTACACTTGCGTTAATAACTCCTTCTCTATTATAGCCGTAGGCTTTGAGTTCAGGATAATGGGTAGTGGCAATAACTCTGGCTCCGCGCTTGTAGACTTCATCAAGGATGGAAATCGCAAGGGCAGCCCCCTCCTGAGGATCAGTTCCAGCTCCCAGCTCATCAAATAGAACAAGGCTGTTAAAATCGACATGATTCAGGATATCCACAATATTGACCATATGCGAAGAAAAGGTACTTAAGCTTTGTTCAATGGACTGTTCATCCCCGATATCCGCATATACAGCCCCAAAAACGGCAGTCTCCGAGCCATCCAGGGCTGGGATCTGCATGCCTGCCTGGGCCATTAATGTACAAAGGCCAACCGTTTTTAGCGTAACAGTCTTACCTCCCGTGTTTGGACCAGTAATAACAATGGTGGAGTATTCATCTCCCAATGTGATATCATTGGCGACCACTTCGTCGGCAGGTATAAGCGGGTGGCGCGCTTTAAATAAAGATATCCTTCCTTCATTATTGACTTTAGGCTTCGATGCCTTAATCCGTTTGCTGTACCTTGCTTTAGCAAACATAAAGTCAATTTCCCCAAGCACTTCTACAATTGACTCCAATTCACCACTGTATTCAGCTGCAAGTCCGGACAGCGCAATCAAAATTCGTTCGATTTCCTGCTGCTCTTTTACCCTGATGCCTTGAAGTTCATTATTTAGCTGGACAATCGATTGAGGCTCAATAAATAAAGTTTGCCCGGATGAACTTTGGTCATGGATAATGCCGCCATAATGGCCGCGGTATTCCTGCTTTACAGGGATAACAAATCGGTCATTGCGGATGGTGATGATCGCATCTGAAAGCATCTTTTGCGCGCTGGAAGAACGAATCATGCTCTCCAGGCGCTCTCTTACACGTGATTCCTTTGTGCGCAGCTGATTGCGGAGTGACCGAAGCGCCTCGCTAGCACTATCAAGCACTTCACCGTTTTCATCGACAGCATTGCGGATGGACGTCTCCAAATCCGCCAAAACAATAATTTTATCTGTATATCCCTGCAAAATAGGCAGGCTGCTTTCCTCTTCTGCAAAGTCCTCTATAAATCTTTTCATTTGCCTGCTTGCATGGATCGTACTGGCAACCTGAGTGAGCTCCTGCGGGCTCAGCATTCCCCCAATAACTGCCCTTTTCACATGCGGACGAATATCAAAAATGCCACCTAATGGCACATTGCCTTTAATACGGAGCACAGTAACTGCTTCATCCGTTTCTTCCTGCCTGCGGATTACTTCTTCAAAATCTGTTGAAGGAAGAATATTTTCTGCCTTCCTCCTTCCCAAGGAAGATGAAACGTGCTCAAGCAGCTGTTCTTTTACTTTATTGAATTCAAGTATCTTTAAAACTCGTTCTTGCATGAGGACTTTCCCCTTTCAAGTCAAATTCCTAATTGCGTTCCTTCAGGAATTTGAGCAAATCTTCTGTGTCCATAGCGTTTAGGACAGAATCCTTCTTAATCCATCCTTTTTTAGCCGCGGAAACACCAATCTCCATATGGTTTAGTGTATCTATTTTATGCGCATCGGTATTAATCACAATCTTGACGCCTGCTTCCTGTGCTTCCCTAATATGCTCTGCGGCAAGATCAAGCCTATTTGGATTTGCATTCAGCTCTAATGCAGTATTCGTTTGTTTAGCCAGTTCAATGAGCATTTCCATATCCACTTCATATCCTTCCCTACGGCCGATCAATCTACCGGTAGGGTGTGCAATAATATCGACATGGGCATTCTGCAATGCTGTTTTTAAGCGAGCCATAATTTTTTCCTTTGGCTGTGAAAAAGAAGAATGGATGGAAGCAATAACAATGTCCAGCTCTTCCAGAAGCTCGTCATCATAATCAAGCGAGCCGTCAGGCAATATATCCATTTCCACTCCTGATAATATCGTAAAATCATCGAATTTCTCATTAAGGCGCTTAATTTCTTCTTTTTGCTGGCGAAGCCTTTCTGCTGTTAAACCGTTAGCTACCTTTAAATACTGTGAGTGGTCTGTAATGGCCATATATTTATAGCCGCGGGAACGGCAGGCTTCAATCATCTCATCAATGGAATAGGCGCCATCACTCCAGGTCGAGTGCATGTGAAGATCACCCTTGATATCTTCTAGGGATATTAACACCATATCTTTGTTATATTCATCCACTTCTTTTCCATCTTCCCTAATTTCAGGCGGGAAATAAGGAAGTCCAAAATGGGCATAAAATTCTTCTTCTGTTGAAAAAGTGACAACTTCACCTGTTTCCATATTTCCAACCCCGTATTCACTGATTTTTTCCCCGCGCTCTTTGGCCAGCTGCCGCATTCTGACATTATGATCCTTTGAGCCGGTAAAATGATGCAGAGTTGTCGCAAACTCATGCGGCTGCACCAAACGAAAATCAGCCGATATATCATAGGAATGCTCAAACACGACAGAAACCTTAGTATCTCCCGCTGCGATAACCTCTTTAATTCCTGGAAGATTTAATAATTGCTCTTTTACAAATGCAGGATTTTCGGTAGCTATAATAAAGTCGAGATCCTTAATCGTTTCTCTCATTCTCCTTAAACTTCCTGCCCTGGAGTATTTTTGAATGTCTTTCATATCAGCCAGAGCTGCCTCAATGCCCTCCGCTATCGGAAGCATAAATGCAAGAGGAAGGCGTTCCGGCCTTGAGCCTGCGTTTTCAAGGGCGGCCAATATCTTTTCTTCGGTCTTTTTGCCAAAGCCTGCAAGGTCCTGTACCTTTTTATTGCGGCAAGCTTCTTCTAGGTCTGCCGCATTTTCGACGCCCAATTCTTTGTAAAGCTTGGCAATTTTCTTTCCTCCCAAGCCTGGAAGCTGGAGCAGCGGAATTAAGCCTGAAGGAACCTCTTCTTTAAGTTCATCCAGGACGGAAGACTTTCCTTCTTTAATGTACTCCTCAATTACGGCCGCAGTCCCTTTCCCGATCCCGGACAACTTTGTAAAGTCTTCAATTTCAGACAAACTTTCATCATTAGATTCAAGTGCAAGTGCCGCCTTGCGGAAAGCTGCTGTTTTAAAAGGATTTTCTCCCTTTAATTCCATATAAACAGCGATTGTTTCCAAAAGCCTGATCACATCTTTTTTATTTATACTCATTCAAACCACCTGCCCGTAACAGTATTAGTATCAATATTATCTCTTATTTAGCAGTGCAACTTCAAATCAGGGCCATTTTCAAAAGGCTTTTTCCGTAAAGTGATGTTGCTTTTAGCCTTTCAAAAAGAAAACTTCTCTAGAAATAGAGAAGTTACGCTGCCATATATTCAACCCACATTTCTTTTAACTGCTTGGAGAGAACAGGCGTATTCTTAACCATTTGTTCCGCCAGAATGGAATTATTAATAGGTCCCTGCAGCACTTCAATTGGAACAAGTGCGGCTATGTATAATAGAATAAACATGATAAGATAGACTTCAATAAATCCGAGTATTCCGCCTGCCCAAACATTGAGCTGCTTTAATATCGGCAGATGCGCAACAAAGTCAAGCATACTGCCAATAATTTGCAGCAGAATTTTCACCGCAAAAAAAATCACGACAAAGGCAATGGCGCGATAGTAAGCATCTTCAAGATTTGCATTCTCAAAAAGCGTTTGAATCGCCGAGTCGCTGCTAAAGCTTGGATATGGCACCCATAATGTCAACTTGGGCGCAAGCTCCTGGTAATACATACGGGCTACTATAAAAGCGATAATAAATCCTGTTAAATGAATTAATTGCAGGATAAATCCTCTTTTTAGCCCAATGAAAAAGCCAAAAATTAATATAATGATAATTGCGAGATCCAGCATGACTATTTTCCGTCCTTTACTCTATTTAATTCGTTTTCCAGCCGTTCCAGACGGTCTTTTAGCTTTATATAATCATTAACAGCATTGACTGCGGTTAGTACGGCTAACTTACTAATGTCGAGTGAAGGATTCTTCGAACTGATTTCACGCATTTTATCGTCAACCAGCGAAGCAACAAGGCGAACATGGCTGGAGCTCTCGGAGCCTACTATTACATATTGCTGTCCATATATATCTACGCTTGTTCGATTTTTTTGTGACAACGTCCATGCCCTCCTTCTTTAAAGAATCCTACTCATTATCATAACATGAACGTATATTGGTGGGAAGTCAAAGCATGTCAAAAGAGCATAGTTCATGTAAAACTTTTTCCATAAGGAAGGCTGGGAAATGAATCTGTAATCAGGCAAAAAACACTAAACTGAAATTATAAACAATAGAGGAGATATAGAATGAGCCAAGTTGTACTTTTAAAAAAAGCAAATGAAATTTCAGAAATGAAGACCTATTATTCCCGACATTTGAACGATAAGCAGCCTCCAGGAAGTATCTTTGCAGCAAAGGTTCCCGGCTGTTCAATCACCGCTTACAAATCGGGCAAAGTCTTATTCCAGGGGAGCGGAAGTGAACAAGAAGCCAACAAATGGGGAGATACCACACGTAGCGCCCAGCCAAGCAAAAAGAAAAGCCCGGCCGCAGCTAACCTTCCGGAAAATATCAGTACCCTTTCAGTGATAGGTTCGGATGAGGTTGGCACCGGCGATTACTTTGGCCCAATCACCGTTGTCGCAGCTTATGTAAAGAAAGAACGAATCCCTTTACTGAAGGAGCTTGGCGTAAAGGATTCAAAAAATCTTGGAGACGAAAAAATCATTGAAATTGCTAAGCAAATTAAGGATATCGTACCACATAGCCTTTTAACACTGCATAATGAAAAATACAACAAGCTGCAGCAATCAGGCATGTCACAGGGAAAAATTAAGGCTTTGCTGCATAATAAGGCGATTGGGCATGTTCTTGGTAAAATTGCTCCTGAAAAGCCGGAAGCTATATTGATCGATCAATTTGCCAAAGAAGAAGTTTACTTTAACTATTTAAAAAATCAGCAAACCATCCAGAGGGAGCGTGTTTTTTTTAGCACGAAAGCCGAAGGAATCCACCTGGCAGTAGCGTCTGCATCCATACTGGCCCGCTATGCATTTGTACGCCATTTCGAAAATTTAAGCAAACAGGCTGGTTTTACGATTACTAAGGGCGCCGGGCCCAAGGTAGATGAAGCGGCTGCACGACTGATCAAGGAAAAAGGCCGTGAAGCACTGCCCGCGTTTGTGAAGCTGCACTTTGCCAATACTGAAAAAGCAATGAAGCTGAATAGCCGGAAATATAAGTAATTAGAAACAGCCAATCTGGGAAGATTGGTTGTTTTCTTTGTAAAAACGTAGGTTTCTAACACATATTCGTTGAATGACTGGTTTTCAAGGAGATATCGATGCTGATTGATGGATTTATCGGCCAAAAAAGGACATTTACCGGCCAATTTTATATATTTACCGGCCAAAACCAATGAAATACCGGCCGAACTTAGCCTTTTACCGGCCGAATAGCTTTATAATGGCTAATTTTTCAAAATTAAAAGGCAGCCCAACAGGCTGCCTTCCTCTTTACTATCCTCTTAATACCGCTCCGGCTTTTTCCTTCACAGCATCCAATACTTTGTCATGCGCTTTTGCTACATCTTCATCTGTTAATGTGCGTTCAGGATCGAAGTACTTTAGGGAGAAGGCAATCGATTTCTTGCCTGGCTCCATACGCTCGCCTTCGTACAGGTCAAATACATGAACGTCTTTTAATAGCTTGCCGCCAGCTTCTTTAATAATGGCTTCAAGCTCGCCAGCTGCAGCTCCCTTCTCAACCACAAGGGCAATATCACGAGTGATAGATGGGAAACGGGGGATTGCTTCATATTGCAATGGAGCAACTTCTGCTTCCAAAATAGCTTTCAATGACAATTCAAATACATAGGTTTCTTTTAGATCAAGTTCTTTTTCTACAGTTGGATGGACTTGGCCGACAAATCCAACTGAATTTCCGGATAGCACTACTTCTGCCGTTCTGCCCGGGTGCATGCCAGCTTTTTCAAACTGTCTGAAAGCTATTTTATCGGAAAGTCCCAGCTTATCAAATAAGCCTTCAAGAATTCCTTTTACGACGTAAAAATCAACAGGCTTCTTTTCCCCCTGCCATAGGTGGCTTTCCCATAGTCCAGTAACCGCTCCAGCCAGATGCTCTCGTTCTTCAGGCAGTTGCTCATTTCCATTGGAAAGGAAGACGGCTCCTGTTTCATACACAGCGAGGCTGTCGTTTTGACGTGCAGAGTTATATTTTAATACTTCAAGAAGCTGCGGCACGATGCTTAAGCGAAGAAGACTGCGGTCTTCACTCATTGGCATTGCCAATTGGACAGGTTTGCGCTCTTCCAAAGCATACTGAGTCGCCTTTGCTTCATTCGTCAATGAATAGGTCACTGCCTGGTAAAGTCCGGCTCCTTCAAGATATCGGCGGACCAATCGGCGTTTGTTCTGATATTCTGTAAGGTGGCCTGGTGTAGAAGCTCCGACCGGAAGAGTAGAGGTTAAATTGTCGTAGCCATATAAACGGCCAACTTCTTCAATTAGGTCTTCTTCAATCGTGATGTCGCCTCTGCGTGTCGGCACGGTAACAGTGATTGTATCATTATCAACTGCTGTTTCAAATTGAAGGCGGGCAAAGATTTCCTCTATTTCCTTCATGGACAACGCTGTACCAAGCACGCGGTTAATCTTTTCAAGAGTTACGGAAACCACTGCTGGCTCAATCTGGAGTGAATCTGCCTCTACAGAACCTTCCAGCACTTCACCGCCAGCATATTCAGCAAGCAATTGGGCCGCTCTTTCTGCAGCATCCCTGACTCTGTTCGGGTCTACTCCTTTTTCGAAACGGGAGCTCGCTTCACTTCTAAGGCCATGATCCTTGGAAGCCTTTCTTACAGTTGCACCTTTGAAATAAGCTGATTCAATAAGTACATTCTTAGTATCGGATTGTACTTCAGAATTAGCTCCGCCCATAACGCCGGCAAGTGCAATCGGCTCACTGCCATTAGTAATTAAAAGATGGTCAGATGTTAACTCACGCTTGGCATCATCAAGTGTAACAATGACTTCACCTTCTTTTGCTCTGCGGACAAAAATTTCTTTTGATCCCAAACGGTCATAGTCAAAAGCATGAAGCGGCTGCCCGTATTCAAGCAGGATGTAGTTAGTAACATCGACCACATTGTTGTGAGGGCGAATCCCGGCTGCCATTAATCGCGCCTGCATCCAAATTGGAGATGGACCCACTTTAACATTTTTAACGACTTTTGCTACATACAATGGATTATCTTCTGCTGCTTCTACCTGCACATCAATATAATCAGACGCTTTTTCAGATGCAGTTTCCACTTGAGGTTCTGGAAGTTCTACTTCTCTGCCTAAAATGGCTGCTACTTCATAGGCAACCCCCAGCATACTTAAGCAGTCTGAACGGTTCGGCGTTAATCCAAGCTCAAGAACCTGATCGTCACGGTTTAATTGCTCAATAGCATCCTGCCCAACTTCAACTTCTCCAGGGAAAACATAGATCCCTTCAGAATATTCCTTTGCGACAAGTTTGCTCTCAATGCCTAACTCCTGCAGGGAGCAAATCATCCCATTTGATTCTTCTCCGCGAAGTTTGGCACGCTTTATTTTGAAATTGCCTGGAAGTACGGCTCCGACTGTTGCCACAGCTACCTTCTGTCCTTTATCGACATTGGGAGCTCCACAAATGATTTGTACAGGCTCACCCGCACCTGTATCTACAAGACACTTATTAAGCTTATCGGCATTTGGATGCTGTTCTCTTTCAAGTACATGACCTACGACAACACCCTTTATTCCCTCATTCAGAACCTCTACGCCTTCAACTTCAATACCGCTTTTTGTAATCTTTTCTGCAAGATCTTCAGGTGTAACGCCAGATAAATCAACATATTCCTGAAGCCATTTATATGAAACGAACATGTAATATCCTCCTCAACCTCGTTTTATTCATGAATTGAAAATTGTTTTAAGAATCGAACATCATTTGTATAGAAATGGCGAATATCATCTACACCATATTTCAGCATAGCAATTCTCTCCGGCCCCATTCCGAATGCAAAGCCTGTGTATTTCTTGGAGTCGAATCCTGCCATTTCAAGAACATTCGGGTGAACCATTCCGGCACCGAGGATTTCAATCCAGCCTGTTCCTTTACATACGCTGCATCCTTTTCCGCCGCAAATTTTACAAGAGATATCCATTTCAACAGATGGCTCTGTAAATGGGAAGAAACTTGGACGAAGACGAATCTCCCTGTCTTCTCCGAACATTTTCTTTGCAAATACTTCAAGTGTTCCTTTAAGATCTGTCATACGGATATTCTCATCCACAACAAGTCCTTCTATTTGCATGAACTGATGAGAGTGTGTTGCATCATCATTATCACGGCGATACACTTTACCCGGACAAATAATCTTTACAGGTCCTTTACCTTCATGCTGCTCCATTGTTCTTGCCTGCACTGGCGAAGTATGGGTACGAAGTAGAATCTCTTCTGTAATATAGAAAGAATCCTGCATATCACGGGCAGGGTGGCCTTTAGGAAGGTTCAATGCTTCAAAGTTATAATAGTCTTTTTCAACTTCAGGACCTTCAGCCACTGTATAGCCCATTCCAATGAACAAATCTTCAATTTCTTCGATAATGAGTGTTAATGGATGGTGGTTTCCTGTTTTAACAGGACGTCCTGGAAGAGTAACATCAATTTTTTCAGCAGCCAGTTTTTCCTGGACCGCTGCTTCTTCAAGGTGTTTCTGCTTCTTCTCAATTCCAGCAGCAATACTATCTCTCACTTCATTCGCAAGGGCCCCCATTTTCGGGCGCTCTTCAGCTGACAATTTCCCCATTCCTTTTAGAACTTCTGTAATTGGACCTTTTTTACCAAGATAAGATACACGGATATCATTTAGTTCTTTTAAATCAGCAGCTGTGCTGATTTTTTCCAACGCTTCAGTTTGCAGTTCTTTTAAACGCTCTTGCATCTAAAAAATCCTCCTTTAATTGATTCCTTTTACTTTTTTTCCAAAACAAAAAACCTCTATCCCCATAAAGGGACGAGGTTTCGCGGTACCACCCTTTTTAACACATATATGTACATATAGCACGTGTTCACTTCATTGGGATAACGGCTGATGCCGGTACATCTTTACATCGAAAAGCGGAGGCGACTTGCCCAGGGGCGACAAGCATAAGGCAAGATGGCATGAAGGTCGGTTTTTACCTTATTGACATATTGGCTTATGACCTCGAGCCCCTAGGCGCCGGAGCTAGACAGTTATCAAACTACAGTGTATGCTTTCTGTCACAGCCGGGTATTTCTCTCACTTTCAATGGTCCCGATGCCAACTCAGGAGATGAAACTTCCCTTGCAATCCCAATAAAAATGCTTTCAGTCTAAGGCATTTTCTCCCTGAAAAGGCATTAACAAAGTACTGTACTCCGTCATCGTTTGTTTCATATAATTTTGGTGTTAATTATAGTATATTCTTCATGCCGTTTCAAACGGTTTTCATAAAAATGCTGCCCATTTTTTATTTTCTTAGGTGATAAAGCAGAATTCCGGCAGCGACCGCTACATTCAACGATTCACTTTTTCCCAAAATCGGGATATAGAGATTGGCAGTTGTTAGGGCTAACAGGTCTTTATTGACACCGCTTCCTTCATTCCCAACCAGCAGGGCAAAGGACTCGGCATGTTCGGCCTCGGTATATTCCCTGGCGTTTTCTAGTGCTGTCCCAAAAACAGTTACATTATTTTCTTTGAGCCTGTTCACCCATTCAAACAGGTCTCCCCTTATAACCGGCAAATGGAAATGACTGCCCTGAGCAGAGCGAAGAACCTTTGGATTATAAACATCCACACTTCCATCGCCCACAATGACGGCATCCATTCCTGCTGCATCTGCTGTCCGGATCATGGTCCCCAAATTGCCGGGATCCTGAACCGCGTCAATCAGCAAATACCTATTGCCTTCCACATCAGCAGAGGACTTCGCCTGTTCGCAAACAGCAAGGATCCCTTGCGGCGTTTCTGTATCAGCCAGCAGCCCAATGATCTCCTCCGTTACCATAGTTACAGGGGTATCTCCATAATCCCATCCAGGAGGCATGTCCCTGGATTCGTTTAAAATAATTTCCAAAACCTGATTACCTGCAAGCGCTTCTTCAACCAAATGAAAGCCTTCAACCAAAAAAGTTCCTGTTTTATCCCGCTCTTTTTTTGTTAAGAGTTTCTTCCAATCCTTAATTTTTGGATTCTTTGCAGATTGAATATGCTTCAACACTGTCTCTCCTTTTATAGAAAATCCTGTTGGTCTGGAATTTCTTTTATACAATTTTTTCATTATAGCCTATTTGGAATACATAATAAAAGCAAAATTAGAGAACATAATAACGAATTATATCTGGAAGGAGTGCATGAAGGTGAATTTAAACCTGCGTAATGCCATTTTACACAATGTGTCTGGCAACTCTCAAGACGAACTAAAAGATACAATTGTAGATGCAATTCAAAATGGGGAAGAAAAAATGCTTCCTGGATTAGGCGTTCTATTTGAAGTCATTTGGAAAAACTCTTCTGAAGATGATAAGCAGGAAATGCTGCAAGTTTTAGAAAGCGGGCTAAAATAACAAAGACGCGTAAAATAGAAAAATTGCTCTCTGATGAACTGCACCCCATTGTTAGACACAACTAACAAATAGGTGCAGTTTTTCCATTAGCCTAAGAAAAACTCAAAGCCATATTGAGTTGCGATGGCAAAAATTCCGCTCCATAATACGAGCGAAACGACCATCCAAAGGGTGGTCCATTGTTTTTTTGCACCAAGTCCCATCGCGATTGCTGCAGCTATATGGGTGCCAATAAGAATAGGGCCTGCAAGAGCCAAGCCGGGTAATCCATATCGGTTCCAAATCTTCTTGCCTCTTTTTGCCCGGCCGCTCTCTTTTTCCTCTGGCCCCTTCTTTTTACTCCGCCGAAGCTGAAAACGCTCAAACAGAACAATCAGCAGGAAGACAGTCAGAAAATTCCCCCCAAATGATAAAACGGCAACAAGGAGAGGGTTCAGCCCTTTCACGATGGCAATTGGAATAACTGCCGCTATTTCTATCCATGGAATGGCGGCCAATATGAAAACTAATATATATTCCCAGATGATATTTTCCACCCCGCTTTATTATTGTTTGTTTCCGGTGATTCTCTAGCTTTTTGGCTTCCGATCTATTTATAAAGTGTTGATTGGAGCTGGAAAATGAATATCCTCTAAAACGGCTGATTTAGCATTCCTGTAGTGCGT
>NZ_JAGGQS010000021.1:0-49283 GCF_018613175.1 Bacillus sp. ISL-47
TTATTTATAATTATTATACATAAGTATTGATTTTATATTGAGAAATGTTATCATTATTTTTGTAAGTAAGCTATTAAACTATTTATGAGGTGATTTAAGAATGAAGAATAACAACAACCTTACTACGAGCTGGGGCGCACCTGTAGGCGATAACCAAAATTCAATGACTGCCGGCTCACGCGGGCCAACCTTAATCCAGGATGTACATTTACTTGAAAAACTTGCCCACTTTAACAGAGAGCGCGTGCCAGAGCGTGTTGTTCATGCCAAGGGTGCTGGCGCACATGGCTATTTTGAAGTAACTAATGACCTCACAAAATATACAAAAGCAGCCTTTTTATCAGAAGTGGGAAAACGCACACCCATGTTTATCCGCTTTTCGACTGTAGCAGGAGAGCTTGGTTCTGCTGATACAGTCCGCGACCCGCGCGGTTTTGCGGTTAAGTTTTATACTGAAGAAGGAAACTACGACCTGGTTGGAAACAATACTCCTGTATTCTTTATCCGTGATGCGATCAAGTTTCCTGATTTTATCCATACACAAAAACGCGACCCTAAAACACACCTGAAAAACCCGACAGCTGTTTGGGATTTCTGGTCCCTTTCACCTGAATCACTTCACCAGGTAACAATTTTAATGTCAGACCGCGGCATTCCTGCAACACTTAGACATATGCACGGTTTCGGAAGCCATACATTTAAGTGGGTTAATGCTGAAGGTAAAGGCGTTTGGGTAAAATATCACTTTAAGACAGAGCAAGGCGTTAAGAATCTTAGTGTAGAAGCTGCAGCTAAAATGGCTGGTGAAAATCCTGATTATCATACAGAGGATTTATTTAATGCGATTGAAAATGGAGACTTCCCATCATGGAAGCTATGTGTGCAGATTATGCCATTAGAAGATGCGAACACTTACCGGTTCGATCCATTTGATGTAACAAAGGTTTGGTCACAAAAGGACTACCCATTAATCGAAGTAGGCCGAATGGTTCTGAATAAAAACCCTGAAAACTACTTTGCAGAAGTTGAGCAGGCTACGTTCTCTCCTGGAACTCTAGTACCGGGTATTGATGTATCACCTGACAAAATGCTTCAGGGACGCCTATTTGCATACCATGATGCACATCGTTACCGTGTAGGTGCGAACCATCAAATGCTTCCAATCAACCGTCCCCGCAATGAAGTTAAAAACTATCAGCGCGATGGCAAAATGCGTTTTGACAATAACGGCGGTGGATCAGTATACTATGAGCCAAACAGCTTTGGAGGACCATCAGAAGTACCTGAGCACAAACAGGCAGCCTACCCTGTTTCCGGATTAGCTGAAAGCGTTGCATATGACCATAATGACCACTACACGCAAGCGGGTGACTTATATCGCTTAATGAGCGAAGAAGAACGCTCCCGCCTTGTGGCCAACATTGTGGCAGCCATGAAGCCAGTGGAAAAAGAAGAAATCAAGCTGCGCCAGATTCAGTACTTCTATAAAGCAGACCCTGAATACGGTACAAGGATTGCAAAAGGCCTTGGATTGGCGGTACCTCAGGGAGTAAAGTAATAGATTGATATATTGGGAGAAATCCCCTTATATTCTCATTTTCAATCTCGAATTATCATTTAAAAAGGCATCCATTGAGTTTCAATGGATGCCTTTTTTCTCAAATAAACCACGCTTCATGCAAAAGTCTTATTCCACTTTCAATGTCATCTTCTGATAAACCGCCAAATCCCAGCATAATGGTTGCATCCTTATTAATTACATCGTTCACCAGGTATGCTGAGGCAGAATAAACCTTTACTCCTTTTAACCCTGCTGCCTCAATAAGTTCAAAGTCTTTGCGATTCTTCACCTTAAGCAAAATATGAAGTCCAGCCTTCTCCCCAATTACTTCTACTTTATTCCCCATGTAATTTTCAATGCTAGAAAGAAGAGTCCTATGTTTGCCATGATAGATTTTGCGCATTTTTCGGATATGGCTTTCAAATTCACCCGTTGCCATAAAACTGCTTGCAGCCTTTTGGATTATGGTCGAAACGTTTTGGTGGGGAAGCTGCTCTTCTTTTTTGCACTTAAGTGACAATTCCGGGGGAAGCACCATATAACTTAACCTTGCTGACGGAAGGAAACATTTCGAAAATGTCCCAAGGTATATAACCTTCTCTCCTTCATCTAAAGCTTTTAACGGAGGAATCGGCATCCCCTGATAGCGGAATTCTCCATCATAATCATCCTCTATAATGTATCCTCCAGTTTGATATGCCCAATTTAGCAGTTTTTTCCTCTTTTGAATCGATAGAATCATTCCCATCGGAAATTGATGGGATGGTGTTACATAAACTGCTCTTGTCCCGTTAACCAAAGATGCTATATCCATTCCATCGTGTTGCAAAGGGATAGGGCTGATTTTACAATTCTCATGGGAAAAGATAGAGCGGACTCCATCATAACCTGGATCCTCGAACCCTATCATTTCCTCCCTGAGGCTTAACAGTTTGATTAGCAGACTTATAGATTGCTGAGTCCCTGAAGTAATCACAATTTGCTCTTGATTGCACGTTACTCCTCTGCTCCTGTATAAATATAAAGCTATCTGTTTTCGTAACTCTGCGTCCCCTTGCTTATCCCCATAATTAAAGCTATCACTATCCATTAAATCAAGAGCCTCATTTAAATGCTTCCGCCATTTTTTCATTGGAAAACCAGTAATATCTATGTCTCCATATTGAAAGTCATATTTAAAGGTTTTCTTAGTCAGTTCTATCGAATATTTCATTGGTTCTAAAGTTAAGGGCTGCTTAGGATTTATTATGTCTTCTACTGGCGAAACAAATATCCCGCTTTTAGGCCGGCTTTCTGCATAGCCCTCTGCTATCAGCTGGTGATAGGCTTCTTCAATCGTATTCTTGCTGACTTTCAAATATTGCGAAAGCTGACGGATAGATGGCAGTTTGGAGCCTGAAGATAATCGTCCGCTTTCAATTTCTCTCTTAACATACGAATAAATCTGTGAATAGATTGGTTCCTTATTATTTTTATTAATATATGGGGTGATCTCCATTTTCCCTCCATCTGACCCTTAAAAAAATATCAAAACTGTCACTTTGAATCAGGCCAAAGCTTTTTTAAAATGATTTTACCATATATAAGGAGGAAATCGAATGTATTCAATGAGACAACAAACGATGGAATGGAAGGATAAAGTAAGGATTGAAGATTTTTTATCAAAGGCTAAGGTTGGTCACTTAGGTTTATCGGATGATGATTTTCCGTATGTTATCCCTTTAAACTTCACCTGGCTTAATGGTTTTATTTATTTTCACGGTGCTTCTGAAGGAAGAAAGATTGATATTATGGCGAAAAATCAGCAGGCCTGCTTCACCGTATATGAGGAGTTGGGAACCATGTCTGATCCAGTCCCCGCCAAAACAGACACTGCCTATATGAGCGTCATGGTCTTTGGAAGAACAGAAAGAGTAGCAGATCTGAATGAAGCAACGGAAGTAATGCAGAGCATGCTGGATAAATATGTGCCCGGGTATTATGCGAATAAGCTTGCAAGCACTCATGTTGAAAAATACCGTTCTTCACTGGGAAGTAAGACGGCTGTTTTTAAAGTAATTCCGGAAATTGTTACTGCTAAAGAAAATGAATTGAATGAAAACAGGAGATTTTTCCCCGGCAGGACTGCACTTTCTGATATGGAAACATGATCTCGTAAAAATTCCCCCTCTCTCCAGCGGTTTCCGTCTAGTCTAACTGGTTAAAATCTAGTATCATGTAGAGATGGATTATTTATGGACAAAGTGAGGATTAAAAACAATGAGTTTATTAACTGTAGATAAATTGAGCCATACATTCGGTGACCGGACACTTTTCAAAGACGTTTCGTTCCGTCTGCTGGCAGAGGACCATGTAGGGCTTGTAGGAGCAAATGGGGTTGGAAAATCAACTCTTATGAATATTATCACTGGACAGCTTATTCATGATACAGGCCGCGTCGAGTGGACGCCGACCGTTGAATATGGTTATCTTGATCAGCATACGGTGCTTACACCTGGCAAGACGATGCGTGATGTCCTTAAAGACGCTTTCCTGCCTCTTTTTGAACAGGAAAAGGAACTAAACGAAGTAACAGCGAAAATGGCAGATGCCACACCGGAAGAACTTGAAGAGCTTCTTGAAAAAATGGGTGAAATACAGGACCGCCTTGATGCTGGCGGATTCTATTCCCTTGATATAAAAATTGAAGAAGCAGCTCGCGGGCTTGGCCTGGATGCAATAGGGCTTGACCGTGACGTTGCAGCACTTAGTGGCGGACAGCGTACAAAGGTTCTTTTGGCCAAACTTCTTTTAGAGCAGCCGCAGGTCTTACTTCTGGATGAGCCGACCAACTATTTGGATGTCGAACATATCCGCTGGCTGACAAACTATCTAAAAGAGTATCCTTATGCCTTTATGCTGATTTCCCATGATACCGAATTCATGAACCAGGTATCAAACACAATTTTCCACTTGGAATTTTCAAAGCTAACCCGTTATACAGCTAGCTATGATAAATTCCTGGAGCTGGCTGAAATTAATAAAAACCAGCATATCAATGCTTATGAAAAACAAAAAGAATTCATTAAAAAACAGGAAGATTTCATCGCAAAAAACAAAGCTCGTTATTCCACGACTGGCCGGGCGAAAAGCCGCCAAAAGCAGCTTGACCGCATGGAAAGAATTGATCGTCCTGAAACAGCAATGAAACCGACGTTCGAATTCAAAGAATCACGCGGCAGCAGCCGATATGTGTTCCTGGGCGAAGATTTCGAAATTGGGTATACGAATGCCCTATTGCCAAAGATGTCAATGACCATTGAGCGCGGTGAAAAGATTGCCATTGTCGGCTGCAATGGTGTCGGAAAATCAACTCTATTAAAAACGATGCTAGGCAAAATCAAGCCAATCAGCGGCAAAGTTGAACAAGGTGATTTCCTATACCCTTCCTACTTCGAACAGGAAGTAAAAGCCGAAAATATTACGCCAATCGATGACGTATGGAGTGAATTCCCTGGAATGGACCAGCATCAGGTTCGTGCAGCACTGGCAAAATGCGGTTTGAAAAACGAACATATTTCTCGGCCGATGAACCAGTTAAGCGGTGGAGAGCAGGCAAAAGTCCGCCTTTGCAAGCTTCTTATGAATGAAAGTAACTGGCTGTTATTCGATGAGCCGACTAACCACCTTGATGTTGTGGCAAAAGAAGAATTGAAACGTGCACTGAAAGCCTATAAAGGCACCATTGTACTCGTATGCCACGAACCGGATTTCTATGAAGACTGGGTAACAAAGGTTTGGAATGTCGAAGAATGGTCACAGCAGCTTAATGCTAATTGAATAAGATGATCCCCTGCCTTGCAGGGGATTTTTGTTTGGCTGAAAAATTGCGCTGTTTGGCCGATAAATTTGTAATATTGGCCGATAAATATGAATACCCGCCGTTTTTCTGAAAATTATCGCTAAATATATCTTTATATGAGAAATTTTTAGACTTCTCTTTCATTTTTACTGCAAAAAAGCCGCACCAAAAGGATGAGGCCTTATATTTTCTATTCGCTTACCACTTTTACATGTATACCTCTATCGACACGATACGTAAATATTACTTCTTCAAAACTGCCTGTATAAAGGGGTAAGTTATAATAATAATTCTGTTTTTATCTTTTCAAGCTTTTTAAACTTTCTGTTATGTTTGCTTCTTGCCAATAAATGATTAAGCCAGTATTCAGCTTTTTCTTGGTCACCAATTTTAATAAATGTCACAATAGCACGTTTAAAACCGCTGTCATAGGGTATATCTTCATCAGCAACCAGCTGAAATGCTTTTTCATAGTGGGCAGCTGCCATTTCTAAACTTTGCTGTTCCTCATAAAGAATACCCAGATAAAAATAGCCGCTTGCAATTTCTTTTATAGGAAAAGGCTTCAAGACAGCCTCCTGCATGATTGCAATCGCTATGTCTCTTGAAGCTGGTTTATCGTATTTAAAAGCTTTGTTCACATAGTGTTCATATTTATCTTTTCTCTTTTTAAAATCAAACAGTGCCATTTCATCACCTCTTTTGGATACTGCCCCTTATTTCCTTTATATGGCTTCATAAAAAAGCAATACGGGTTATGGTTTCTTAGTGTATAATAAAGTGAAATTGCAGATATGAAAACGTTTAAATTTTTACCAAAATATTTAAAAAAGGACTAATACATATATGACTAATAAAAAAATTGCCTGGATTACAGACAGCACGGCTTTTTTAACCCAAGAATTGCTGAACCACCCCGATGTTTATGTGGTCCCTCTTACGATCACTTTCGGTGAGGAATCTTATGAAGATGGGGTTGATTTGACAACCGAACAGCTATATAGCCGCATTCGTGCTGAAAAAGAAGTACCGAAGACATCGCAGCCTTCTGCGGGAAGGTTCGCTGAATTGTTTGAAAAATTAAAATCAGAATATGATTCAGCGGTTTCTGTGCATATTTCAAGCAAATTGAGCGGCACGCTAAACAGTTGTTTATCAGGGGCGGAGCTGGCTGAATTCCCCGTTACTGGCGTGGATTCAAAATGTATGTCATTCGCGATTACAACCCTGATCCAAAAAGGCCTCATGCTGGCGAATAATGATATGCCAGCCCATAAAATTGCTGAGATTCTGCAAAATGAAGCTAATAAATCAGAGAATTATATTTTGCTTGGAAGCCTTGAGCAATTTTATAAGGGCGGACGGATGTCAGGAACCCAGTATTTGCTTGGCAGCATTTTAAAGATCAAGCCGATCATCCGCATTAACCGGGATGGTGAATTTGAGTTATTTGATAAAGTTCGTTCTGAAAAGAAAGCAATTAAAAGAATGATAGAGCTGCTGGGAGATTCCTATAGCAAGCACACCATTCCGCAGGTACAGATTATGCATGGAAATGTTGAGGGAAAAGCTAATGAACTGGCTGAAGAAATTAAATCTGCTTTTCCTCGCCTTGACATCTTTATCGGTGAAATCAGTTCCACGATTGCTGCGCATGCTGGTGAAGGCACGCTAGCAGTGATTTGGCATAATGAAAAGTAATAAAAAGCACTTTCCGTGGAGGAAAGTGCTTTTTTCTATTCAACCCATGTATACATATATTTTTTGTCTTCAATTGATTTTGCCTGTTTAACCACCTTTAATGGCTTGAAGGTATCAATCATTACAGCTAGCTCAAGCGTTTCCTTTTTTCCGATGCTCGCTTCTGTTTTCCCAGGATGAGGGCCATGCGGAATTCCGCTCGGATGAAGCGTAATCGAGCCTTCATTGATTCCCTTCCTGCTCATAAAATTCCCCTCTACATAATACAGAAGTTCATCACTGTTTACGTTGCTGTGATAATAAGGTGCAGGAATGGCCTCCGGGTGGTAGTCATATAATCTTGGCACAAATGAACATACCACAAAATTATGCCCCTCAAATGTCTGATGAACTGGAGGCGGCTGGTGGACTCTGCCTGTGATGGGTTCAAAATCTTCTATATTAAATGCCCACGGATACAGGTAGCCATCCCAGCCTTCGACATCAAGCGGGTGATGATTCAGGATATGGGAGTGGAGATAGCCTCTTGTTTTTGTAATGACTTCAAATTCCCCTTTTTGGTCGTAAGTTACCAATGCTTCCGGACCACGCAAATCTCTTTCGCAGAATGGGCTGTGTTCCAATAACTGTCCATACTCATTGCGATATCTTCTCGGTGTCGAGATCTGGCTAAAAGACTCTACAAGCAGCACTTTCGTCGTTTCATTTTCATTTGGAATTACCCGGTAAATAGTACCTATTGGAAGGATTAAGTAATCACCAGGGCGATAAGTTAGGGTGCCAAACATGGTTTCGACTTTACCGCTTCCATAATGGATATAGAGCAGTTCATCCCCATCGCCATTTCGGTAAAAGCTTTTCATGGGCTCGGTAACGTTAGCCGTCCCTATCAATAAATCATTATTTCCCAACAAGTACTCTCTAGCCTTTAGTGCGTCACCTGTTTTCTCGATTTGGTCAGTCAGCAAATGGCGATGCTTCAAGCTTTCCTGATCCTCATATTCTGGAAGATATTTACCAATCAGCTCAGTACGTGCTACTTCTGTCGGCATATAATGATGATACAGAATCGATTGTGTTCCAGAAAAGCCCTTTGTGCCCATAACTTGCTCCCTGAAAAGGGTGCCATCAGGCTTTCTGAAAGTTGTATGGCGTTTGTGCGGGATATTACCCATTTTGCGATAATACATAGTTCCACCTCACTCTATAGCAATCTTATTTTTTAAAGTACCTAGACAGCCAATTTCAAGTTCCACTTCGTCCCCGGGCTCAAGCCAGCGGTGTACATCTGTACCAAGTTCCAGAATGCAGCCGCTCCCGACTGTCCCTGAGCCAATTAATTCGCCAGGGCATAAGGTTACACCCTCTGATGCCCGTTCAATCATTTCGTAAAAAGAATAATAAATATCCTGCATATTTCCTTCAGATAGAAGGGTGCCATTAACCTTGGCGGTCATCGGCAAGTCATAGCCGCTTTCAACACGATAATCTATCAATTCATCTTTTGTAATAATATAAGGACCAATCGTTGTTGCGAAATCCTTCCCTTTTGCAGGTCCAAGGCCAACCTTCATCTCTTTCCTTTGAGTATCCCTTGCACTCCAGTCATTCAGAATACAGTAGCCAAAAATATAATCATCTGCTTCGGAAGCTTTGATATCCTTGCCTTCTTTCCCGATCACACATGCTATTTCCAGTTCATAATCCAGCCACTCACAATTCTTCGGCCGGAAAATCTCTTCTTCTGGCCCCTTAATGCTAAGATGATTTGAAAAATAGAAAACAGGGATCTCATACCATTCAGGTATCATATCAAGTCCGCGGTTTCCTCTGGCGGTTTTTACATGCTCTTCAAATGCATAAAAGTCCCGGAAGCTTTTCGGATTTGGCAGAGGGGCTTTTAAGATCACCTGTGACAGCGGATAGACACCTTTATCTGTGTTTTTCAGCTTTTTGCTTTTTGATAAAAACTCCATAAAAAACGCATGATTTTCCAAAAATTCAAGCATGGTTTTGGGGAGAACTCCGTTTGTAGCTTCGTGCATATCCACAGCATGCTCATTATTTTTCAGCCACCCTGCTCTAATGGATCCATCTTGTTTTTGAAAAGTTATAAATTTCATAGCATCACCTTGGCTCCGTTTTTCGGATTAATTCAAAAACATCCGACATTGGCCTTGTATAGATATGTCCTGCCATACGGCCTACCGGTTTAAGCTTTTCTGAATTGATCCGGCCGTTTTCATAAAGCCCTTCAGCAACATGCACGTGTTCGATTCTTCCAATAACCAGACTTCCGGAGCCTGCATGCTCTCCAAAATGCAGAACCTGATATAAGCTGCATTCCAGATGGACTTTTGATTCCTTCACCCTTGGTGGCTTAACAGCAGCACTTTTTTCTTTTGCCAGCCCGGCAGCGTCCAGTTCGTCAGTGCCACGAGGATAATCAGCTGCACAAATGTTCATCTTTTCGATAAAATCCTCACTGACAATATTGATGACGAATTCCTTTGTCGCTTCTATGTTAGCAAGGGTATCTTTTTTTGTTCCATCCGTCCCTTTTCTCATAGGAGAGAAGCAGATGAGCATCGGATCTGCACAAACCGCTGTAAAAAAGCTGAATGGATCAGCATTTACATTTCCGCTTTCATCAACAGTTGTGACAAACGCAATGGGACGGGGAAGGATTGACCCTGCCAATAGCTTATATGCGTCCTTCCACACAAGACTTCCAGGATTAATTTCCATTTATCTTACACCGCCCTTATTATTTAAAAGCTCGCTGATTACACTTATAACCGCTTCGTTATCCCCTCTTGTTCCAAGAGTCATCCTAAAAGCATCTGCATATCCCGGCAGCTTCATTTGGCGAACAACCAACCCGTTAGCAATGAGACTTGCCGCGATTGGATGCTGGCTGAAAACATAAACAAAGTTGGTTTGTGAAGGAAAGAAACCAATGTTCAGTTCTGCGAATTTTTCACAAACAAACTCCCGTTCGACAGCATTCTTTTTCGAACAATCTTTTACAAAATCTTGATCAGCCAAAGCTGTTGCCGCTGCTGCCTGGACAAGGTGGTTTACATTAAAAACATCTTTCACTTTATGAAGCTCCTTAACAATCTCAGGGTCCATTATTCCATAACCGGCGCGAAGTCCGGCAAGGCCATAAATCTTTGAAAAAGTCCTGAGGATAATCAGGTTGGGATACTGCTTGAGCAGTGGAATTGATTCCAAAAATTCTTTTGATGTAACGTATTCGTAATAAGCTTCATCTAAAATAATCAGAATGTTCGGTGGAATTTTCCCTATGAACTGGTATAGCTCATCTTTCCCGACAATCGTACCTGTTGGATTGTTGGGATTACAGACAAACACCATTTTTGTTCTATGGCCAATCTTCTCATACATAGCATCTAAATCATGGGATCCATTTCGGAGTGGGACTGAAACAGCCTTGCCGCCTTCAATGACTACATTTGTTTCATATCTGGGAAAGGTAATCTGAGCCATTACTGCTTCATCGCCCGGACTTATGTATGCTCTTGTCAAAAGGCGGATTATTTCTTCAGAACCGTTACTTGCCAAGATTCTGTCTTCGCTTAGACTGTAAAATTCCGCTATTTTTCGTATCAGCTGGGAAACGGTCCCATCCGGATAAAAATAAAGACTATTCATCGCTTTGGTAATGCTATCCTTTACCTCTGGGGAACAGCCATATACATTTTCATTATCAGACATTTTCCGGGCAGCCTTTAGATTAAATTTTGCTTTAATCTCCTCCGGGGAATTGCCCAGCGGGTAAGATACTATTTTTTCCACGGCACTTCTCGTCTGTATTTTAGCCATATCTTTTGCCTCCTTTGCGCCAAGGTTCTTGCTGTTTAATACACTTATTAAAAAAGGGAGAATGCATCTCCCTTTTCTGCAATATATTTATAGATTTCCGCGTCTTTCCTGTTCACGTTCAATCGATTCAAACAGTGCCTTGAAATTTCCTTCACCAAACCCTCTTGCCCCTTTACGCTGGATCACTTCGATGAAAAGGGTAGGCCGGTCAACAATTGGCTTCGTAAAGATTTGCAGTAAATACCCTTCATCGTCACGGTCTACTAAAATGCTTAATTCTTTTAGCTTATCAATCTCTTCATCAATTTCCCCTACACGCTCGGAAAGCATGTCATAGTAAGAATCAGGTGTGTTTAAAAACTCTACGCCATTCTTACGAAGAATGCTGACCGTTTTAACGATATCCTCAGTGAGGATGGCCAGATGCTGCACACCAGCCCCATTATAGTATTCGAGGTATTCCTCAATCTGCGACTTGCGTTTTCCCTCTGCAGGCTCGTTGATCGGGAATTTAATCCTGCCGCCATTATGCATTACTTTAGACATTAAAGCTGAATATTCAGTTGTAATATCTTTATCAGTAAAGTGCTTCATTTCTTTGAAGCCCATTACATTCGCATAATAGTTCACCCATTCTTCCATTCTTTCCACATTGCCGACAACATGGTCGATACCGATAAATCCTGCATCTTCAAACGGAACAGTTGTTTCATAAGGTTCAAAGCCAGGCATGAAAATACCTTTGTAATTACTGCGCTCAACGAGTGTGTGGATCGTATCTCCATATGTACCGATTACGGCTTTTTTCACCGTACCATGCTCATCTTCTATTTCATATGGCGGCTGAATTTCAATAGCGCCTCTTTTTACTGCTTCTTGATATGCCTTTTCGACATTATCAACCGTTAATGCGATATCCTTAACTCCATCACCGTGCTTTTTAATAAAAGCTGATACTCTCGAGCTATCATTCAATGTTCCCGTGATGACCAGACGTATTTTTCTTTGCTGGAGTACATAAGAAACAGTTTCTCTGTTCCCTGTTTCAAGTCCAGAATATGCAACTGGCTTGAACCCGAATGCTGTACAGAAATAATGGCATGACTGCTTCGCATTGCCAGAGTAAATTTCTAAATAGTCCACTTCCTTAACAGGAAAGAAATCCGCATTTTGCTCTTTTAACAACTTTTCTTCTTGCATCCTAACCCCTCCATTTATAAAATTATTAATATTTTGAATTTATAATATATGAAACTTGTAAACGTTCTCAAGAGTTCAAGTTAAAGCTATAATGCACTTCTGCGATAAAGCGAAACTTCTTCCAGCCTGCTTTTGGCTGGAAGTTAGTTGAGCCAATCGGGTCTTTACTGGCAGTTTAGAGCAATTCATCTTTTTAAAATTCAAACTTATTTACTGCCAGTTAAGACGGGGTAAAGCGAAACTTCTTCCAGCCTGCTTTTTGGCTGGAAGTTAGTTGAGGCCCTCAGGAAGAGGGTCACTCAGACGTTGCCACAGGACGTGGCGTTTTTAGTCTGAGTTCATTAATCGGGTCTTTACTGGCAGTTTTGGAGAATTCACACTATTTAAGACATAATTTTAATTACTGCCAGTTAAGACGGGGTAAAGCGAAACTTCTTCCAGCCTGCTTTTGGCTGGAAGTTAGTTGAGGACCTCAGGAAGAGGGTGTTGCCACAGGACGTGGCGTTTTTAGTCTGAGTTCATTAATCAGGTCTTTACTGGCAGTTAAGATAGTCCCATCTTCTATACTTTTAATCTCTCTTTTATCAAACCTGGCGGTAAATGCACAGCCTGTTTTTTTAATGCCTCCACTGCTTCAAGCAGACCTTCATTCATGCTCGGGTGCGGATAGTGTGGGAATATTAGGTCTTCATCCCTTGCCGCCATTTCCAATGCTGTGATCCCGCTTGAAATCAGCTCAACCGCACCATGGCCAACCATATGGAAGCCTAGCAGCACATGCTTTTCCTTATCACTAATGACTTTGATGAATCCATCTTTTTTCCCGATCAATGTGCTATAACCATTAGAGGATAATGGATATTGGCCAATTTCAATATCATAGCCTAGATTTATAGCTTCTTCTTCCGTTAAACCACAACCTGCAATGGGGGGCTGCGTGTGGGCTACAACCGGAATAAAACGAAAGTCAGATTCCGATGCTATGCCCGCAATCGCTTCAGCTGCTGTTTTTCCTTGCTTAATAGCTTTTACTGCAAGAGCTGGTCCCTCCGTAACATCACCAATAGCATATATATTTTCCCGGGACGTCCGGCATTGATGATCCACCTTAATAAAACCAGCTGTGCTTATTTCTACTCCTATGCGGTTAAGACCGAGCTGGTCTGTATTTGGCTTAATGGACGCGGATGAAAATAAGTATGTTCCTGAAAGGGTTTTTGTCTTTCCCTTTGCTTCAAGAATTAGTGATACATTGTCCTCAAAAAGCTGTAATTCCAATACATCCACATTCCTTACAACATTCAGCCCTTTCTTTTTTAAAATTCTCTTCAGCTCCCGGCAGATTGATTGGTCAAATTCAAACTCTGCTTTTCCTTCATCAAGGATGAGAGTCACATCCGCACCAAGTGCCTGATAAGCCATCCCGATCTCCAGGGCGATATAGTCACTTCCGTAAACCAGCAGCTTTTCGGGAATTTCATTTAAATTTGCAATGGACTGAGTATCCAGGAGCCTTTCACTTTTTTCCTGCAGCCACGCAGGGGGAACCGGTGTGCTTCCTGTTGCGATGATGGCATCCTTAAATCGAAAAACCTCATATTTCTCCCCATTTTCTACGCCTACTTTATCCTCAGCCAAAAAAAATGCCGAGCCCTCAACAATCTCAACCTTATTTGCTTTGCAGAGCGCCTCAATTCCTGCCCGAAGCTGCTCAACTGTCTTCTGTTTATATTCCTGAAGCTTTTTCATGTTAAAATGGATGGCTTTTGCTTCAAACCCCCAGTTCTCTGCCTCCTGATAGGAAACAGCTTTTTCAGCAGCCTGAGTCAGGATTTTCGACGGAATACACCCTTTGTTTAAACAAACACCGCCCAATTGACCTCGTTCAATTAACGTGACAGTACGTCCAAGCTGCGCTGCGCGAATCGCCGCATGGTATCCCCCAGGGCCCCCGCCAATAATGATGACATCTCGTTCATATGCAAGTTCGCCAACTACCATTTATACCATCTCCAGGACAAGCATTTTTGGATTTTGTATCAGTTCGGCAAACCGGTTTGTGAAGCGCACTGCTGTCGCCCCGTCTGCCACTCTATGGTCAAAGGACATGGAAATATTCATCATCGACCGGATGACAATCTGGTCATCTCCCATAACCACAGGCATTTTCTTTGTTTTATGAAAGGCCACAACAGCTGTCTGCGGATGCTGAATGATCGGTGTAGCACCGAAGCTTCCTCCCAGAGGCCCCACATTACTGATGGTAAAAGTGCCGTCAGATATTTCTTTAACAGTCAGCATGTTTTCTTGCGCTCTCTCCGTCAGCTGTTTCATTTCATCGTGGATCTTGCGGATGGATTTCTTCTCAACATTTTGGATGACCGGAACAATTAACCCTTCCTCGGTGTCCACCGCGATGCCAATATGATGATCCTTAAGCAAATGGATCTCTTCCTTTTCTTCATCAAGATCCGCATTGAATACAGGAAATTCCTTCAGGCAAATAGACAGTGCCTTAAGGAAAAAAGCTGTTGCTGATATGTTCTGTTTATGGTCTTTAAACTCATTCCTGAATGTATTCAGCTCTGTAACATCAATTTCTTCAAAATGTGTGCAATGCGGAATCGTATATAGTGAGTGCGCCATTTTTTTGGCAATCTGTTTTCTTCGGCCTCTGAAAGGAATAGTACTCCATTCCTTATCATTAATATTTGCCGGTTCCTTAGTAGCTGGCTGAGCAGGTATATTAGGCTTTTTCTGGGCAGCCGCCAAATGTTTGTAGATATCTTCATCCAAAATGCGGCCTGCAGGGCCAGTTCCAACAACATTTTCTATATTAATTCCATTCTCGCGGGCAATCTTTCTTGTAAATGGGGAAGCGAGCACCCTTTTTCCTTTTACTGCTGCAAAAGAATGCAGCTGTTTGGCTTGTAATTCAGCGGCATCCGGCTTAGGAAGTTTTTTCCCAGTCTTTTCAGAAACACAAGCAGGCTCATCCACCGCTAAAATTAATAAGGTGGATCCTACCGAAACCGTATCGCCAGGCTGGACTGTAAACTCCTTTATAATTCCGGCTCTAGGTGCCGGAATTTCTGCGGTCATTTTATCGGTCTGTACTTCGACTAGAGGGTCATCAGCTTTAACCGCTTCTCCTGGTTTGACTAAAAAACAATTAATTTCTGCCTCTGTCATGCCTGCTCCAATATCATGCAGCTTAACTTCCACGGCTTACCCTCCTAGAACTTTATTACTTTTTCAATACTATGCTGGATACGATTTGGGGTGGGCAGATAATGGTCCTCAAAACCGAAGTATGGCACAGGAGCATCAAAACCTGTCACACGCTCAACTGGGGCTTTTTGATATAAAAAGGATGTGTCATTGATAATAGCAAGTACATCATTTCCGACTCCGCCGGTAGCATGTGCTTCATGGACAATAACTGTTCTGCCTGTTTTTTGCACAGACTCTGCTATAATATCCTTATCGATTGGAAATAACGTCCTCAGGTCAATTACATCACAATGAATTCCCTTTTCCTTCATCGTCTTGGCTGCTTTCATCGCCTCGGGAACCATCGCGCCCCAGGCAATAACCGTAACATCATCGCCCTCCATGAGCTTTTTGCCCTTTCCGATTTCAACTGTATATTTTCCTTCAGGCACTTCTTCCTTCATTGACCGGTAGCAGCGCATTGGTTCAAGAAACAAAACCGGATCAGGATCTTCAATAGCTGCAATCAGCAAACCTTTGGCATCATAGGGGCTTGCCGGGCAAACAACCTTAATACCCGGCATATGGGTAAAAATCGCTTCCGTTGAGTCACAGTGGATTTCAGGCGCCCTGACACCCGCGCCATAAGGGGCGCGGATAACCATTGGAACTGTAAAATGGCCCATCGTCCTCATCCGCAGCCTTGAAGCATGCGTCATGATTTGCTCATAAGCGGGGTAAATAAAGCCAAGGAATTGAATCTCGATAACGGGTAAAAAGCCGTTCACTGCCATCCCTATCCCTGCTCCAACAAACCCTGCTTCACTTAAAGGGGTATCAATGACCCGGTTTTCTCCATACTTTGCCTGCAGTCCGTCCGTTGCACGGAATACTCCCCCGTTTTTCCCAATATCTTCACCAAGCAGTAAAACTTCTTCTCTCTTTTCAAGCATCGTATCAAGAGCATCCGTAATGGCCTGAACCAGCGTTAATGTCTTTGTTCCAACTGCGGTTTTCATTATTTGCCTCCCCTTATCAGCTTAAGATACTCTTCTTTTTGCTGTTGAATTTGCCAGGTTGGCTCCTCGAAGACATAGTCAAATATAACTGCAGGATCTGCTGGTGGATAGTTCTCCATTTCAGCAACAGCTTGATCTACTTCTGCAGTGGCCTCATCCTCTGCTGCCTGCACCCATTTTTCATCATGAATTCCTTCGTTTTTCATCCATCTTTCCAGCCTTAAGATCGGATCGGTCTCCTGCCTTCTGTTGATGCTATCCGCTTGATCACGATATTTCGATGGATCATCAGCAGTTGTATGTGCTCCGTATCTCCATGTAACAGCTTCTATAAGAGTCGGGCCTTCACCATTTCTAGCTCTTTCAAGGGCTTTTAACGTTTCAAAGTAAACGATAAAGATATCATTGCCGTCTATCCTTACACCAGGGATATCATATGCAAGTGCTTTTTGTGCTATTGTTTTTGAATTCATTTGTTTATGGATTGGCACGGAAATGGCATACTGATTATTTTGATTAAAAAAGACAACAGGGGCCTTAAATACACTCGCAAAGTTCAGGCCTTCATGAAAGTCCCCTTCTGATGTAGCTCCATCTCCAAAATAAGCAATCGCTGCATTTGATGTGCCTTTTTTTCTTTCTGCGAAAGCAGCGCCGGCCGCATGCGGGATTTGTGTTGCAATCGGGATGCCTGGAGGAAAGATCTTTTTTCCACCCGGGGGGATACAGCCTTCATTGCGGCCATTCCAAAACAACAGGATGTTCCTTAAAGAGTGTCCGAATGTCATGGCCGCTCCATGGTCACGATAGGTAGGGAACATCCAGTCATTTGGCTCAAGTGCCGCAGCAGTTCCGACCTGTGAAGCCTCCTGACCTTCAAAAGGAGCATAAGTTCCAATCCTGCCCTGCCGCTGCAGCGAGATTGCTTTGCGGTCAAAAATGCGTATTCTAATCATCTGTTTGTAGAATTCTTTTGCAAGGTTTTCAGATAGCTTTTCTTTATATTCAGGGGAAACGATATTTCCGTTTTCGTCCAGTATGCGTCGGATCGGAAAGTGATTTTCCATTTTCTCACCCTTTGGCTATTTTTTAGGCTTTTTTCGCAAAGTTTGTTGCTTGCAAACTAGTTTTAATTACTGAGTTGATTNNGCAAGCTTTATAGTCCAAAACAACAATCTATACGAAAAGAGCCATTTTTTAAGTAATTTAATTTAAATACTGTGAAAAAGTTGTTATCACACCAAAAAAATTATGTTCTTACTGCCCACTTCGGGCGTTTCATATGGGAAAAGAAGCTGTTTCTGCGTGTCCGTGCTTCTATCCGGCTTTCGCAGAACTGGTTGGATGCTTCCACTGTTGTAATTCCGTTTGATTCGGCATGTTCGTAGATGTTTAGAAGAGAATTGTAGATAGCCTTTGTTTTGCGGAGTACCCTTTCTTTGTTAGGTGTATAAAGTTCATCAGCCACCTGTATTAAACCGCCTGCGTTAACAATATAATCGGGAGCATACAAAATGCCCTTGTCTTTCAGGATCTGTCCATGGCGCATTTCATGTAGCTGATTGTTGGCGGAACCAACGACTGCCTTTACTTTTAATTGCCCAATCGTTTCATCATTAATGATTCCTCCCATCGCACATGGAACAAAAACATCGGCGCTGGCACCATAAATTTCATTACTGGATAACACCTTAACTCCCGCACCCATTTCTTTGGCTTTTGTGAGCAGCCTGTCAATCGCATGGTGGTTAATATCTGTTACAAATAAATCGGCACCTTCTTCAAGGAGCCTTTCTGCAACTTTATAACCAACTTTTCCAAGTCCCTGAATCGAATAACTTTTCCCTGAAAGATCCTCAGATCCTGTCAAAGCTTTATTTGTGGCCTGCAGTCCGTAAATAACGCCTTGTGCAGTCGGAACTGAAGAGTCTCCGCTGCCCCCGTACACCTCATCAACACCAACAATGCAATTGGTTTCTTTTAGCGCATGTACAAAGTCTTCTGTTGAAGTGCCCATATCCGTTCCTGTATAGAAACGCCCATTCAATGATTCTACAAATTGCCCAAATGCACGGAACAACTCAGGCGTCTTGTCCCTGGCAGGATCTCCAATGATGACGGCTTTCCCGCCGCCAAAGTCAACATCTGCGGCCGCGCATTTATATGTCATGCCTTTTGACAATCGGAGAACATCTTCAAGAGCATCATCGACACTGTTATAAGGAAACATGCGGCAGCCTCCCAATGCAGGTCCAAGCCTTGTGCTATGAATGGCAATAATCGCCTTCAATCCTGTGGATTCATCATTGCAGAAAACGACTTGTTCATGGTCTTTAATTTTTTGAAACATATCTGTCATTTGATTTCTCCCCTTTTTAATGATAGCGCTTACAATATACTTTAGTAAAAATGCCTGGATTTAAGGCCGATCTTGCACATATCATCTATTCTCTTTTTAGCATTTCGGAAATTTTGCTTTTAGACAGGATCACCTGTTTAACTTCTCCCTGGCCTATTAGTTTATTTCCATTATGAACGGTCACATTGGTGTGAACCGATTTTCCGTCAAGCTTCTCAACTGTTGCTGTGACCGTTAAGGAAGAGCCTTCAGCTGATGGATAAAGATGCCTGGCAGATACTGCCCCTCCCATTCCCTCCTCCTGTTCTTCAAGGTACGGAAGGATCAGTAAGCGCGATGCCCATTCCATATGATAGATCATGGTCACAGTCGAATACGCCCGGTGGACGATTTCCCCTTCAAATTGAGCAAACATATCAGGGGTTACAACTGCATGGATGACAGCCTGCTGTCCAATATTCAACCCAGGTTTCATACCATCCCTCCCCATGCTTTACATTAATATGTATGACGTTTATTTAACGATATAATACCATTACGTTAAATAAATAGTCAATAAATTGTAAAAAGTTTAAAAACTCTCCCGTTTTCATTAGCGTGAAAAAAGGATTAACCATCTGACTTATTTGGTTAATCCTTTTTCTATTAGTCTATGAAAGTAGAGCACGGTCACTTGCCATTTTTGTCCCTCGAATCCGCTGGAACTCATTCAGCAGCTGTTCAATTGTTAGTCGCTGCTTCTGTTCCTCGTCTACTTCTAGGATTATCTGGCCTTTATCCATCATAATCAGTCTGTTCCCCAAGTCCAATGCCTGCTGCATATTATGGGTAACCATTAAGGTTGTTAAATTATATTTTTTTACAATTTCCTTTGTCAAATTCGTAATGAGCTCTGCACGTGCGGGATCGAGGGCTGCCGTGTGTTCATCCAATAATAGAATGGAAGGCTCTGTAAAAGTCGCCATTAATAAAGAAAGCGCCTGTCTTTCCCCACCAGATAATAATCCGACTTCTGCATTCAAGCGATTTTCAAGGCCCAGGTGCAGGGTTTCGAGTACTTCGCGGAAATATTCCTTGCGCTTCTTCGTAACCCCTTTTCTTAAGGTTCTTGATTTATTCCTTGAATACGCCATTGCAAGATTTTCTTCAATTGTCATCGAAGGAGCGGTACCGGCCATAGGATCCTGGAACACACGCCCAATGAGCTTTGCCCGTTTATATTCTGACATGGCCGTTACATTTTGGCTGTCAATAAAAACAGATCCTACATCAGGAAGCATAACCCCCGAAATGATATTCATTAAAGTGGATTTCCCTGCTCCATTGCTTCCAATTACAGTGACAAAGTCACCTTCATTTAAAGTAAGATTAATCGTATCAAGTGCAATTTTTTCATCCGGCGTCCCTTCATTAAAAACTTTATGAATCTGATTTAATTGCAGCACCGGCTTCACCCTTTCCGCCTGCAGGCAATTCGCTTAGTGTCATGTTTTCTGCCAGCCTTTTCGCTTTTCTCTTTTTCTCTTTTGTCCGGTCAATCATTTTTGGCATGATCAAGGCAAGTATGACGATTGTTGCGGTAATCAGCTTCATATCGCCCGGTTCAAGAAATTCTACGCGAAGTGCCATTGTCACCACGATTCTGTAGATAATTGCCCCTCCAATTACAGCAAGGGTTGTTCTCGCAATCGTCTTGGTGCCAAATAAGGCTTCCCCAATGATGACAGACGCGAGGCCAATAATAATCATCCCTATCCCCATTCCAACATCGGCAAAACCACCTTGCTGGGCAATAAGCGCTCCCGAAAAAGCCACCATTGCATTAGACAATCCCAAGCCCAGAATGACCATTAGATTGGTATTGGCCGAAAGGCTCCGGATCATCCTTTTATTATCGCCTGTAGCCCGTAAGGCTAACCCAACCTCTGTCTGAAGGAAGCGGTCCGTTAAGAATTTAATCGTAAACGTCACAATGACCATAAACAGAATGATTCCCCAAGTTCTTGGCAGGCTGTCTCCAAGTCCAATCATTGATAAAATACTGTTGAAAAAGGCATCGATTCCTGTTTTTTCCCAGAAATCCCTAACATATGTCATAGCCGTTTCTGTATTTAATAGCGGAACATTTGATTTTCCCATGATCCGAAGATTAATAGAATACAAAGCAATCATCATCAATATCCCTGATAGCAAGGCATTGATTTTTCCAAATGTATGGATGATGCCTGTAAGACAGCCGGCAATAAACCCGGCGAACATCGCTATTATCGTTGCAGCGAAAGGATTTACTCCGCTGACAATCATGGTTGCTGCTACGGCAGCACCGGTTACGAAGCTTCCATCAACCGTTAAATCGGGAAAATCCAGTACTCTAAATGATAAATAAACGCCAAGTGCCATAATTGCGTAAATGATTCCTGATTCGAACGCACCGAATATGGCTGTAAACACGAAGAATCACACCCTTTTCTTAATTAAGCAGTACCAGAAAGCACTTTTAGCAGTTTTTGAAATGATGACTTTTTAATAAACTGGCCTGTTGATTACATTCCAGGCGCTCAGCAAAACGCAGGACTCCTTCTGACTCGTTTCTCATGCTGAAGTCTTTACCCGCCTACCTTTCAATCAACAGGGTGCCATAATGAACAATGAGCTTTAACACAGTGCTGTTTCTAAATGAATGGCAGCAGGCCAGTGGTTATCTGTGGTCCCGGTAATATTTTCGCCTGGTTTATCAAATGACTCTACAAGACCTGCTCCAACAGGATCTGTAACAGATGTAAATAAGATCGGAATTTCCTTAGTTGCATTTAGGGCACTGACTGCACTAGGAGTTGCATTGGCAAAAATCATATCCACCTTATCGCCGACGAAATTATTTGCAATTGTTTGTGTGTTGTTCATATCTGCCTGGGCATTTTGAAAATCAAACTTTACATTTTCACCTTCCTTAAACCCCTCATCCTCCAAGGATTTTTTAAATCCCTCAGTAGCCGCGTCAAGAGAAGGATGTTCCACAAATTGAGTGATCCCAATGGTATATTGCTTCTCTTCATCCGCTTCTGCAGAGGATCCATTAGTTGTCTCCTTTCCGCAGCCACTCATAACAAGCATGCCTGCAGCCATTAAAAAGGAGAAAGCCTTTAACGATTTCTTCATTCAAAAACCCCCTGATTTAAAATGTTAACTATCAGTGAATTGATAGCGAAACCCTTTTATGTATGCTCTTACATGAAGTGGAAAAGAAAAATAGCCTCTCTTAAGGTAGTTTTTACCTTTTATATGATATTTACTTTGAATATCGTAATTACAACGTTATATTATCACCAGAGATGAGCGAGTGTCAATAATATTCCAAAAATTTAATATATTTTGATAAGTGGTGATTTTCCTATTTTTCCTCATTCTTTTTATTAATCAAAAAAGCTCTGTTCTACTTGCCTTTTGTTTCCTCTCCATACACTCAGCGAACAGCGGGCGGTCCGACGCTCCTCGGTACTAAGCGCCTGTGGGGTTTCCCTTTGACTCGCTTCTCCCGCTGGAGTCTCGTGCCTTCCGCTCCAAATATGGTGCTAAAATCAAGATTTACCTTTCACAATGCCATCAAAAAAAGCATGCAGATTAATAAATCTACATGCTAGTTTAATAACTTTACTGCGTTTTGCAACTGAAGGTTAGCGTCCCGCATCATCTTATCCAGCAGTTCGATTACAGTTGGCAAATCGTCAATCAGTCCGGATATTTGTCCACTGTTCATAAACCCTTCTTCACCGTTGCCCTCGAGCGCACCTTTCTTATGATAATCCTCTGATGTCATAGTATTAAAATTCTCTAAACTAATGCCTTCCTTTTCATAATCCAAAAGCGTTTGGGCGTATCCTGTTGAAAGTACCCTTCTGATTCTCCCAACTGAACGCCCAATTATAACCGTTTCATGGTCGGTTGCTTCAATAATTTTCTTTTTATATTCCGAATGAAATGGTGCCTCCTTCGTGGCAATAAATCTTGTGCCCATTTGCACGCCGCTTGCCCCTAGAGCCAGCATGGCAGCAAGTCCTTTTCCGTCGCCTATTCCGCCAGCTGCAGCTACAGGAACTGACACCTTATTTATGATTTGCGGGATCAATACCAGCGTTGTCGTTTCAAGTGCAGAATTGATGCCGGCAGCCTCGTATCCCTCAGCTACAATGATATCCGCACCAGCAGCCTCTGCCTTAATCGCCTGTCTAACTGATGCTGCAACAGTTATTACCTTTACCCCATTCTCATGCAGCTTCGGTATGAAAGGAGCGGGATTGCCTGCTGAAAGGGACACAACCGGTACTTTATGCTTGATGACAAGGGAAAGTATTTCCTTAACAAACGGAGACACACTCAAGGCCACATTCACCGCGAATGGTTTTTCAGTACGTCTTTTTGTCTCAACGATTATCTCCTCAACTTCCTGAGGTCCCATTGTTCCCGCTCCTATTGTGCCCAGCCCGCCTGCTTCAGAGATGGCTGCTGTTAAAATCGCATTGCTTATATTCCCCATCCCTCCCTGAATGATTGGATATTTAATTTTTAAAACACTTGTTAATGCATTCAATAAAATTCCCCCCTCGTAAAAATAATGTTATACTAATTTCAATAGTTTGACAATTAAGAAAAGGTTTAAAATTATTGTTAGGGGGATGTTTATGCTTTTAGCTTATAATGACAAGAAGCCGCGGATTGACCAAACTGTTTTTTTGGCTCCAGGCTGTTATGTAATTGGTGATGTAGAAATTGGAGAAGAATCGAGCATCTGGTTCAATGCGGTTTTAAGAGGCGATGAGGATGCAATCAAAATTGGAAACCGCTGCAGCATACAGGATAATGTAACATGCCATTTGTATGAAGGCTCTCCATTAGTTATTGAAGATGAAGTGACTGTAGGCCATAATGCCATTCTGCATGGCTGTACGATAAAAAAGCGAACCATTGTCGGCATGGGAGCAACCATACTGGATGGCGCCGAAATCGGCGAAGAGTGCATAATCGGTGCAAACACACTTATACCAGCAGGCAAAAAAATCCCTGCCCGATCACTCGTTATCGGCTCTCCGGGAAAAGTGGCCAGGGAACTGGTCAAGAAGGATTTGGAACTCATTCAGCATTCCATCGAAACTTACGTTCAAAAAGGCCAGGAATATAAAAACAACCTGACTGAAGTAATCAATACAAGGGACATAACAAAATATTGAGGGAGAAAGCCGTTATTCTGCGGCTTTTTCCAGTTTTAAAGAAGTGTGATAAAAAATAATTTGTCCTGCCTGGGCAATCAAATAAATAGGAACTGACCAAAACATATTATAGCCTTTGTCATAATGATAGACACCTGCTTTTAATGCAAGCCATTCCATTAGAAAAGAGAACAAAGACCAGACTGTTACATATAGCAAATTTTTATATCCTTTAATACCCAGCTTTTTGTAAAGGTATATAAAAATATAGGCATAGGGGCCATACATAATGTAGCTGAGAAAATCTATTAATTGAAAGGCTGATGAATCATTCACATCAAAAAAATCCCAGGGCTTGATACTTATCGTATGGTCATAAAAAGTCACGACAAGCATTCCATATAAAAAATGGGCTGTTCCCTCAAGAGATGACATGATTTTTGGCAGCTTCCAAATCAATATGACTAGGCCAAAAAGACTGCCAACCACAAACCATTCATTCCAATCAAAAACTCTTTCATAGACTGTTATCATGCATTGAACTCTCCCGCTTTAGATAATAAACCCCTTTTGATAATCCAAGACCTAACATAAGGAATACACAATTGGCTATTCCAGCGTACAACAAGTTCCATTTTGTATACGTAACAACCCCTAAAAACTGACTTAAAGTATCCATAAGCTGCAAGAACAAAAACATACCTATGAAGATAAGAACTTTATTTTTTAATGATTTTCCCCCTATAAAAACATTTATAAAAATAAGGATAATTAAGGGCCTAATTATATTCCGGTTCAGCAAATAAAACAAAAATAAAGAAGAGTCTTTTGTAACATCTATCCATGCTAACTGCAAATTCAATAAGGTTCCATAAACAATAGTAAGGATAGAAAATAACATAAAAACAATCGCATTTTGCAAAAATGAAAAACGCTTTTTTAAAAAGTAAAAAATATAAATTGTGTATAAAGCTATAACTATTGCGGCCGGAAGCGCCATAAAATCACCTTTGTGTCTGTCTCTTAATTGGTTAGTATTCCTTTGAGCTGCTAAAAAAATTCATATAGGGGCTTATTCATAGAAATGATTAGGTTTGGAAAACTAATTTTATTAAAAAAAGAAAGATTTTGATGGATCCGAGCTTCTGGAAAGAAAGAGGGATTTGATGCACTTATTATTTAATTTTCTTTTTTTATTGGCGGGATATAAATGGGGTGACTGGAAGAACTGGCGGGATTATTACCCGACCATTTTGTTTTTTATTGGCGGGGATTTGCTTAAAAACTTTCTATTCCGCAATTATCCTATGTGGCAATATAAAGAGACTATATTTGCGGAAAATCTTCTGATTGGGCACCCTGTCATTAATTTAATGATCATGGCGATCGTTTATCCGGCTACAATCCTTATTTTTCTTGGCCATTTCCCAAATGAAAGGCTAAAACAGGCGGTCTGGATTGGTTTATGGGTGTTTTTATACTGCTCCATAGAATTTGTTAATCTTCAGTATTTGCATTTAATCGAGCATTCAAATGGATGGTCCATTGGCTGGTCCATTCTCTTTAATATATTTATGTTTTTCATTTTTAGAATCCATCACAAAAGGCCTTTGATGGCTCTGGGAATCGGCTTTTTATGGATTCTTTTTCTATGGAATATGTTTGATGTACCAATAGAGCTTTTAAAATGATTCCAGCTGTTCTTGTTCAGTGAGTAAAGAACGATTTCATGCTATTTACTTAAACGCATAAAAAGCCAAGCTTTTTTAGAAGACCTGGCTTTCACTGTGACTTAATGATATATTGCAAACCTGCATAAGCGGTCTGGAATGTTAGAATGGAATTGCTGATGTCTCCTGCTGTCATAGCCAGTTTGGGAGTTATGCCAACAATTACACAGTTCGTCCCAATGAGTCGCAGGCAATCGTTCAATTTTTGCAGCTCATCCTTCGTTTCATTTTCGAATTCATATAAACCGCTCACATCAATTAAAACATGCTGGATGCCATTTGAAGTACATTCCTTCAAAACCGACTCAATAACTTTATCAGCCCGCTCTTTATCAAACTTTCCAATCAATGGAAGTGCAATGGTCTTCTCCCATATTGTAATCATTGGAATGGATAAAGCCTGAATCAATTTCTCTTTTTCTTTGTCTTCCTCAGCTTTTGTGGTAACATCCATCAGCATAACCACATATCCTTGCAGAAGGCCTTCTTCATCATTTATCGGAGTAATGACAATGTCAGTAACAAACCGGTTTTTAATTGTAATCCGGGCACGGTGGCTTCCAGAAAGCTGCTTCATAATCCTTTGCTGATATTTAGGCTGTTGATGAAATTGATCCATATTCGCTCCCAATATCTCTTCAGCAGCCGAAAGGCCGAATAATGGTGCTACATGGGATAAAAGTTTGGCCGCACATGAATTCATCCATCTAATTTTGTAATCCTTATCAGCAATCAAGATATTTTCTCCTATGCTGTTAAGGGCATTTAAAGCAGATATTTTATCCGGCAAGCTGCCGATTGCATTATTCATAGTCATTCCACCTTATTTCTTTTGATTACAAATTATAACATAAGCAACTTGTTAAAATCTTTTACTGTGCATTCATTCCTCTATAGCTTTTCTAGTTAATAAAAAAGTTAAAAGCCATCCGTCCCCTTTAGGCAACATGATGGCTCTTCATTACTCGACCATATACGGATGGTTTAGAACGTCATAATCAGCATCCCTGTTTTTCAGTTCATTCCCTTCCTTAAATACATTTTCGAAAAATCGTGAAGCCGGTTCCGCCAGTTCCTTATAATAATCACTGAACAAAGCAGCCGCATGGCTGCCAAGCCACTTGTCAGGAAGAAGTTCCTCCGGAAGCCCCGGATCAACAAAGAGGAACTTCCTGTACTCATGGACTAGCTTTGTTCTTTCTACAAAGCATTCAGCATCACTCATATTGCCTCTTTGTATTTTATTTTTATCAATTATATATTTTTGGCTGTACTCTGAAATAAACTCTTGGTATCGGTCATTAATTTCCTGCAGATTCCAGCTTTTTTCGACAATTTCAATATTTTTATGGGGACCTGCATATCTGGCAATGAAGAAATCTACATAATTGGCAATATTGTATTTCTCAATCAGATCAAACACTTGCTTCTCCAGGTTATTCGCAGAAATCCAACAGCTGCTGGACATGGAACCAAAACCGCTCCATACTAGCTCCTTACGCAGTTCATCCCGTACATTCCGGATTTCTTCCGGAATCGTATACATTAAAATCCGCCATTGGCCATCCCATTCCTCCGGCTTTAATTTAAAAATACGCTTTGCTGCTTCCTCAATTCTCTTCTGGCCTCTTGGTGTTAAAGAGTAATAGCTTTTATTGCCGATCTTTTCAGCCTGTACCCACCCTTGCTTATTCATTCTCGAAATGGCCGCCCTGACAGACTGGTCATTATGTCCAAATTCGCTCAAGAGCCTGATCAGGCTGCCAATCCAGATTTTACTTCCATAGTGTGAAATATAATCTCCATAAAGTGTGAAAATCATTGACCTTGTATTCAACTTGCTTCCATCCTCATTTCATTTAGAGAGTTGCACGGAAAAAATACGTTATATAACAATTGTACTAAATTTATATGATTTTGAAAAATATTTTTTCGGAATACTAAATATTTTGTTGTCCTCTGTATAAAAAACCATAGAGAAGCAAGTCCTCTATGGTTTTGTGCAACTAGTTTTCAACACGTTTGACAATGGTTGAGATCCCCTGGCCGACACCCACACACATGGTGGCAAGGCCATATTTTGAGTCCCGCCTTTTCATTTCATGTAAAAGAGTCGTCAGGATCCTCGCGCCGCTTGCTCCCAGCGGATGACCAAAAGCAATTGCTCCTCCATTCACATTTACCTGGTTAGGATCTGCTTCAAGCTCTTTAATGCAGGCAATTGATTGGGAAGCAAATGCCTCATTCAGTTCTGTTAAATCAATATCCTCCATTTTAAGCCCGGCTCTATTCAGTGCTTTCCTTGTTGAAAAAACAGGACCGACTCCCATAATTGATGGTTCCAATCCTGCTGTTGCCGAAACGATGTATTTCCCCAGGGGAGCCAGTCCTAGTTTCCTCGATTTCTCGGCAGACATCAGCAGCAAGGCTGATGCACCATCATTTACTCCTGAAGCATTGCCAGCCGTTACCGTACCTCCCTTAAAAATCGGCTTTAACCCTGCGAGTTTTTCATAGGTTGTTTCCGGGCGCGGATGCTCATCCTGGCTTATAGTGATTTCCTTGCCTTTTCTATCCTTATACGTGACAGGTATGATTTCATCCTTAAAAAGACCTTTTTCCAATGCCATCTTTGCTTTCATCTGGCTCTCGAGCGCAAAATGGTCCTGCTCCTCACGCGTTATACCAAACCTTTCAGCAACATTTTCTGCTGTTTCAGGCATGCTTTCCGCTCCATACATTTCTTCCAATTTACTATTTGTAAAACGCCAGCCAATCGTTGTGTCGTACATTTCCATATTGCCTCTTGGAAATTCGCTGTTCGGTTTGGCCATGACGAATGGCGCCCGGGTCATGCTCTCAGTACCCCCTGCAATAAAAATATCGCCTTCCCCAGCTAATATAGCTCGCGCAGCATAATTTACCGCATCCAGCCCTGAACCGCACAAACGGTTAACGGTGGAAGCTGCTACCTCAACTGGCAAACCTGCGAGAAGCGCTGACATTCTGGCGACATTGCGGTTATCCTCTCCGGCCTGGTTCGCATTTCCAAAAATGACCTCTTCGATTTCCTGAGGATCTACATTTGGATTTCGCTCAAGCAGCGCTTTGATGACCAGGGCACCCAAATCATCGGGACGATTATTCTTTAATGCCCCTTTATATCGCCCGATCGGTGTCCTGACTGCATCTACTATAACCACTTCTCTCATTGTATAACTTCCTCCTTGGCGGAATAATCGTATACGCCTCTGCCTGATTTGCGGCCGAGCCTGCCAGCCTTCACATACTGCTCCAGAAGCGGTGCAGGACGATATTTTTCCCCCAGCTTGCTGTGGAGATATTTAAGGTTATTCAAACGGGTATCCAGCCCGACAAGATCCCCCAGCTCAAATGGTCCCATCGGGTAATTTAACCCTAGCTTAATGGCTTTATCAATTTCCTCAGGTGTACCTACACCTTCCTGAAGCATATAAAATGCCTCATTTCCGACAAGCGCACTGATCCTGCTTGTCACGAATCCCGGAAACTCATTGATTACAACCGTTTCTTTTCCCATTTGCTCAGCAGCTCTCTTGATTACTGCGGCTGTTTCATCACTTGTTTCCAGCCCTCTAATGATTTCCACCAGTGGCATTTTATGGACAGGGTTAAAAAAGTGCATGGCAATTACTTTTTCAGGCCGTTTTGTATATGACCCAATCTCCGTCGGGCTCATTGTGGAAGTATTGGTTGCAAAGCAGCAGTCCTCAGGAGCATGCTGATCAATTACTTCAAAAATATTTTTCTTAATATCCATAATTTCAGGCACCGCTTCAATCACAAGATCTGCCTCTTTCACATTCTGGGCGAGGCTTATTGAATACTGAAGACGGCTTTTGCTCTCTTCCATTTCCGTAAAAGTTATCTTATTTCGGGCTAGCCCTTTTTCAAATATGCTATTAATATCTTTTTCCGCATTTGCTAATTGTTCCTGGCTGATATCAACAAGAGTGGTTTTAAATCCTCCCACCGCACTGACATAGGCAATGCCGCGACCCATTACCCCAGAACCAATTACGACAAGATTTTTCAATTGAAAGCCCCCTTTCGGAATTATAAAAAAGACGAGCACCCGAAACGAGATGCTCGTAAATCAGAACATATTAACGGGCAATTATTTTGCTGATTGATTGCCGGTGCCCTTCCATGGCTGTCCGGCAGATTTTTTTACTTTCCTTGAAAAACAGGCTTGCGTTTTTCCATAAAAGCCTTGACACCTTCTTTATGGTCAAGGGTAAGGCCAGCAATTCGCTGCCCCTGGGCGTCCCGTTCCAGGCTCTCTTCCAAGGTAGATTCCCAGCTTGCCTTCAAATTCTTTTTTATGAGGCCGATTGCAGCTGTCGGCATTTTGGCTATTCTCTCAGCAAATGCTGCAACCTCATCATGCCATTGTTCCAGGGGAATCACCTTTGTAGCGAGGCCGTACTCCTTTGCTTCCTGTGCAGATATTTTTTCACCAAGTACGGCGAGTTCCATTGCTTTTGCATGGCCAACCAGCTTTGGCAGGTAATACAGATTCCCTGCATCTGGCACTAATCCTACATGGATAAAAGCTTCTATAAAGCTAGCTTTTTCAGAAAGAAGGCGAAAATCGCATGCCAATGCCAGGCTCATTCCGGCTCCAGCAGCAACACCGTTTACTGCGGCAACTACCGGCTTTTCGCATTTATGCAGCTCCATTACCATTGGGTTATAAAAATTTCGGAGTACCTGCCCATGATCCATATTCTCATTTACACCTTCAAGGTCCTGGCCTGAGCAAAAGGCGCGGCCTTCACCCGTGATGACGAGGCAACGGACCTCCTTATCTCTGCTTGCCTGCTTAATTGACTGTTGAACTTCTTTATTTACCTGCTCAGTAAACGCATTCAATTTATCAGGTCGATTTAGAGTGATCCAAGCTACACCATTTTCCACTTCATATTTGACTGTTTCGAACATGTGCTATGTACACCCCCTTTACTTCCCTTTAAAATAAGGCTTGCGTTTTTCAATAAAGGCCTGCATACCTTCTTTTTGATCTTCAGTAGAAAATAAAAGATAGAAGTTCTTACGTTCAAATTCCATTCCTTCATTTAACGGTGTGTCGACAGCTTTGAGGACAGCTTCTTTTATAAGGCGAATGGAGATCGGCGCCTGATTGGCAATTTGTTCAGCCGCTTTCATGGTCTCCTCCATGAGAAGTTCCTTGGAAATCAGCTGGTTGACGATGCCGTGGTGAAGCGCTTCGCGGGCAGATATCCTTTTGCCTGTAAAAAGCCATTCCATGGCCTTCGTTTTACCAACTAGCTTCGTAAGCCTCTGTGTACCCCCAGCACCGGGCATGACACCCAGATTTACTTCCGGAAAACCGAATTCGGCATCATCAGCCGCATAAAGTAAGTCACAGCATAAAGCAAGCTCAAAGCCTCCGCCAAGTGCGAAGCCCTGCACAGCACCGATGATCGGTTTCTTGATCATGGCAAGGCGGTCCCAATCCTTGAATTGGTTGCGAAGCTCAAAATCAATGGCATTATCACTAGCCATCTCATCAATATCAGCACCGGCTGCAAAAGCCCTGCCTTTACCGCTCAAAACGATGGCACGTATTCCGCTGTCTGTCTCAAAGTCTTCCATGGCATCAAGAATTTCTGATACCATCGGCCGGTTGATGGCATTGAGAACTTTCGGCCGGTTCAAAGCGATTAATCCAAGCTTGTCTTGCTTTGATATTTCAATATATTCATAGGTTTTACTCATCTACTTCCTCACCAATCATAAGGGTGATCAAATCACCTGCAAACTTCATGGCATCCTTGCCTGATGCCTTTCCTTCGTCTGTCCTCATAGCAGTTTGCAGTGCTTCATGGCTGTCATAATACATTTCACACATCAAATAGTACTTCCCTTCGCCCCCCATAGGACTGCCAACAATTTTTGTAACTTCCATTTTGCGAAGACCCGGAATTTTGGCTGTGATTGGCGCATGCGTATTAAAATAATGGTCATCAAATGCCTCCTTATTTTCAGGGTGTTTATAAAGCGCGATTAATTTTACCATTTGGTCAACTTCCTCTCGTTTTTTTTATTTGGTTTGTTCTGTTAATAGTATTCCTGGAGATGAATTGATATGTGATATGGCTTTGATCACGAAAGAATTTAGTTTTGAACTAAATCTCCAGGAGTTGTCTAACATGTCTTTTGGTTTATCTAACACATTATTGAATAATACTGGCACCTTGCTTGTTTTATATTGCATTTTTGAAGATTTATCTAGCATGAACTGAAATTTATCTACATTAGGCCCAATTTTACTGATAGTGGCGGAAAAATCTATGCCGAGAGAGCGTTTTCCGAAGCATCTCCCGGGAATATGCTTCACTTTTCAAAGTTCCGAAACTATTTTTCCGATATTTGCATTACTTTCCGATTTTATGCGTCACTTTTCCCCAGGTATGTGCCACTTTTGAAATTTATGCGTCACTTGTTGGTCTGACGGCAATCTAGACAATATAGGGTTTTCCCTTTCCTACATCATTGTCGAAACAGGCTTCATTGCCTCAAATGGGTTCCGGCAGGATTTACAGTACAAAATACTGCGGCATGCAGTCGGCCCGAAGAGATTATCCATCGTCGTGTAGGCCGACCCGCAAAAAGGGCACTCTACATGCCATTCCCCGGTTTCGCTGATCCATTCAGGCGGCGGGGCAATACCGAATTCTTTTAGCTGGATTCTTCCCTTTTTTGTAACCCGATCAGAGGTCCATGGCGGATGATAGATAAATTGGACTTCTATTTTCTCAAAGATACCAAGCTTTCCTAATTCGGCTTCTACACTCTTCCGAATAATGTCCAGCGCAGGGCAGCCCATAAAAGTGGGCAGAAGCTCCGCCATGATTGCATTTCCCTCCACCTTCAAATGCTCAACCATACCCAAATCAACAATTGAAATAGAGTCTATTTCAGGATCCTTCACATTATGAAGCGCTTCTAAAGCTGCTTTTTCCAATACTTGAATTTGCTCCATATTCATCATCCCTTTAAAAAACTTACCAGCTTGCAGCCGGATCTACGTTATACACTTCACTTAAAGTGGATAAAGCGGCATCAAGGTCAGCTGTATGTTCCCCTTTGCGGCCATTTCCATTTTTCATCGCAAAATCAGACTCAGATACCGATAGATTTACAGATTCAAAGACAGGCTTAATCATAAAGAGCCAGCGCTGTATTAATCTCTCTTCAGCTTCAATCAGACCTTGCTCTGCTATTTCATTCCCGAGCGGTCCTAACGTAAGCACTCCTTCAAATTCGCCAAGAACCTTTTTGATTGCAGCTTCCATTCTCGGCCTTGCTTCACCGCCTGCCTGCATGAGCTGAACAAACCAGGTTTTCCAGTGAAGGAGATGATAGTAAAGCTCCATATTTACCTTTAATGCCACATCGGCTAACGGCTGATACGATGAATTTTTCAATGAGTCCATTCGGACCTTCTTGGCCTGTACGTAAAAATAGTTTCTTACAACAGCGAAGGCCCAGTCGTATTGAGCTGTGGATAAGTAATGCCCCGGGCCATTTACCATTTCCAGCAAAACGGCATTTTTACGCTCGGACGCTTTCCGTCCATGGGCAAGGCTGTCTACATTTCCTTCTCCTTGATCCTCAAGGAGCTGATAAAACATCGCGGCGTGGCCCATGGTGTCCTGGCTGATGGATGAGAAAGCCACATCTTCCTCAATATGCGGGGCTAGGCCAAGCCATTCAGAACCGCGGTAGGCAAGGATGAAGTCATCATCAGCAAGCTGGTACAATAAAGATGTCAGAGCTGATTTCATAGCGGGATTGACTGGCATATTCTCATGTTTATTCACTTTTCTTCATCCCTCCCCATGATAAGATTTCTTTTTCGTCGAGCATTTCCTGTTCATAGTGGCGCCACTTCTTTTTCAAGTAGCCGTACCCTTTTGTAGTCCGATATTCTTTATTATCCAGCCGCATGAGTGATTGCTTTTCCTCCGGAGTCATTTTCCTTACATCGGACCGTTTAACCACCCAAATGTCTGCGACCGGTTCTCTCCTCATAAAATTTTCCTGTGCCATGACAAGGGCAAGCTCCCGATTTGGCGCCAGCAGCGAAAATTGATACTGCAGAGGAGAGGTATCTGTTCTTTTGCTGAACACTTCAAATTCCTGATAAAATCCTTCGCTCCCCAAAACGTTCCCCCCAATCTGATCCGGTTATTTTGCTGTATTAAGAGCATCGCGCACCCATTCGTTTGTATCATAAGCAGTTTGGCGCAGACCGAGGCGCTCCTTTGATTTCGGTCCATTATTTTTAATAATTTCCTTAAATTTGTTCCAGTCCGGCTGTTTATAGACCCAAAGATTCAGTTGCTGATCGAAATGCATCGTTTCATCAGGAACGGTTAGGCCGAGCGAGAGAACACGCGGAATATACTTTGTAAAGAAATCCTGCCTTAGTTCTTCGTTCGTCTTTGTCCGGATTTTATATTTGATCGTTGTATCCTGCTTGGAGGTGCCTGTTGTGGAAGCATCTCCCGGTCCAAAGAACATTAGCAAAGCCTCCCACCAGCGATTCACAGCCTCTTGGACCATGACTCTTTGCTCATCGGTCCCTTCTGCTAACGCCATGATAATCGCTTCTCCATGCTGGGCATGGAATACTTCCTCAGCACAAATTCTTTTAAGTGCACGGGCATAAGGACCATACGAGGCATTAAGCATATTGGTCTGCGTAATGATGGCCGCACCGTCAACCAGCCACCCAATCAATCCAGCATCACCCCATGTAGGCGCCTCCATATGAAAGACGTTGTGGAACTTAAGCCTGCCGCTGAAAAGATCCTGCATGATGTCCTCACGCGTCTTCCCGAGCGGCTTCATTAAGTCCTCTGCCACACGGAGCAGCAGCTGCCCATGCCCCATCTCATCCTGTACCTTTGCCATAATTCCAAGCTTGCGTTTTAAAGAGGGAGCTTTCGGCACCCATTCTTTTTCCGGCAGTGCCCCCATAATTTCACTGATTCCGTGCATGGAAATCAACTTAATTAATGTCAGCCGGTAATCTTCAGGCATCCAGTCATCCGCTTCAATTTTTTCGCCTGCTTCGATACGCCTCATAAAATGCTCATATTTTTGTTCCTCAGTCCATTCCTGATAAGAAATTACTTCAGACAAAAGGTTCACCCCCTGGTTTGTTGCCAATTTTACAAGCCCTATTTAAATAACTGCATTTTCCTTCGTTCGATCCACTACCCTTACAGCTTTGCCTTCTGACCTTGGCAAGGTTTTTGGCGGATGGACTTCAAGCTGAATGGTTATGAAACAATGCTGCTTCAAAGCATGCTTAATCTTCCTTTTTATCAAATCGGCGTCTGTCATTTCCTTGAAAGAGCCTTCGCTCCATTCTGCATGAAGCTCCAGCGACTTGAGGCTTCCTTTTTGCAGTAAATGAATCTGGTAATGAGGGGCAAGCTCCGGAATCTGCAAAAGACAATGCTCAATTTCGGAAGGAAATATATTCACGCCATTTACATTCAGCATATCGTCAATCCGGCCTTTTACCCTGCTCATGCGAATCGTAGTTCTTCCGCAGCTGCACTTCTCTTTTGAAAGGGAGGCAATATCACCTGTTCGGTAGCGAATCACAGGAAAAGCTTCCTTTGTTAAGCTGGTGAAAACCAATTCACCCTCCTCACCGTTCGGAAGCGGTTTCATTTTTACCGGATCAATAACCTCGGCGAAAAAATGATCTTCGGCTATATGCAATCCATCCTGTGCTTCGTGGCACTCCATGGATACTCCTGGTCCCAACACTTCACTTAGCCCATAAATATCGCATGCTTTAATGCCCAGTTTTTTTTCTAACGTAAGCCGCATCTCCTCCGACCATGGTTCGGCACCAATAATGCCGAACTTTAAAGAAGTTTTTGAAGGATCCAAACCCTTTTCTTCCATCTTTTCAGCCAAATTCAATATATACGATGGCGTTCCGCAAATAACCTCGGGCTCAAAGTCCCGTATTAGCATAATCTGCCTGTCGGTATTACCGCCAGATACAGGGACAGTGGCCATTCCAAGCAGTTCACTCCCATAGTGGAGCCCAAGCCCCCCGGTAAACAATCCATACCCGTAAGCATTATGCAAGATCTGTCCCGGCTTTCCACCACCAATTGCGATCGCTCTGGCAACAAGTTTCCCCCACATCTCGATATCATTGCGTGTATACCCAACAACAGTCGGCTTACCGCTTGTTCCAGAGGAAGCATGAACCCGGACAATCTCCTTCTTATCCACGGCAAAAAGCCCGAATGGGTAATGTCCACGCAAATCTGCTTTAACGGTAAAGGGCAGCTTCCGAATATCCTCCAGGCTGTTAATATTCTCAGGCGCAATATTACTTTCCAAAAACTTTTTCCGATAAAAAGGTACTTTGTTAAATACTCTCTCTGCTGTCTGCTTGAGCCGGTTCAACTGCAATTCCTCTATAAGATCGCGGCTTTCCGTTTCAATATCATGCAGAATCAAGCCAAAACCTCCCAGAAAATGATCATTTCAAGATAACACGTTTATATAACGTTTATATATCGTTATATATAATACGTGTCATATATTTAACACAAAGATACCGTGTAAATAGGAAAAAGTCAACTTATTTTCAGAAAATTTACTAATTTATTTTTTCAGTTAAACGGAGCAATTCTTTGAACGAAAAGCAAAAAAATGCTTACAAGAATGTAAAGGGTTCCGTTTCAAGATTCCTTGGAAAATAATATTAATTAATACTTGTTTTATAAAGAAAAAGAGGGTGTCCCATAAGTAGCACTGGGCACCCTCTTTTTTCCAAGACAATAGCTCTATAAATTGGCCTATTCATTTCGCTCCGGGGACTCAGCGAACACGGGCGGTCCGACGCTCCTCGGTTCATCAAATTTTATTGCCATTCCTTCAATTTCCTTATAATATTATTCTTCCAAAGTGAAATAAAAGTCTCTTCTCCTTTTGCTGTTTTTTGTTTCTGCCATTCGTTATAACTTGCGACAGTGATGAGAAGCGAGCCGGCAATTAAGAGATAAGCCCACCAAGGGAGGTTGCCCCAATATGGTCTTGTCTGAAGCAGTACGTTTAGCAAAAGTACTCCTGAACCGACAAAGAAATATGCTTTTATTCGGAAGAAAGTCCCTGCCAGCATGGAAAACAGCGAAAGCGTGCCGACTATCAGCGCATCATAAACAGTGTTGCTTGCAAGCCCATCCTGTACGAGCAGCAATGAAACAATGATAAGAACAGCCCATTGCAGCCTATTTGTAAGCTTGCCATATCTCCCTTTGAAAATTTTTCTTGTAAATATAATTAGCGCAATCCATGGCAGCACATAAAGTTCTCTTGTTATTAGTGCAGAAATCTCTATATTTCTCAGGAATGTATAGTAAGGTTCCAAAAGGACAACACCTGAAAGCAATTTCGCCACCCAGGAATGAGTGGAAGGTATTCTCTTACGCTGCCAAAAAATAAGCATACTAATTAATAAGCCTGGAATTACTTTAGCCCATAAAGAAACTGCAGGGAAAAGATAGATTGAAAGGATGAATAGAAAGGCTATAAAGGTTTGGCTGTCTACCTGTTTCCTATTGCCTTCGAATGATAAAATCCGATAGTAAATGGTTTTACCGATAAGCGCTAGGGTCAGACCGAACCCAGCTGCTGTAAGAATCTTAACCTCAGGTGATATTTGATTGATATACAGGAATTTCATTGTCCCAATTAAAATTAAAAACAGCGGAAATCCTGACAATATATCTAATTTCAACCTATGTAAGTAAGCAATTAATCCTGCTGCATATAAAACAGAAACGACATAGGGAACCCACCCAAATGGATAAGCTGAAAGAAATGCCAAAATGCCGACAATTGACCAAGGAATAAGAAATAAAATACTTCTCTGTTTATCAGCTTGGTCTGCATTGAGCCAAAATGCAAAAATAATACAGCTTACCAGCAAGGAAGCAAACTCACTGTACTCACCATCCCAAATATGATACATTCCAGTCAAAACCGCCATGAAAAGTGCAAGGAACGCGCTATATAAGAAGCCTTTCACTTTCCACTCTTTTCGGGAAACTTTCGAACTGATCCAATACACGGCCAAAGCGCCAAGAAAACTCAAAAGGCTATTTTCTCTATATATGAAGAGTGTCAGAAACAATCCGAAAGGCAGGTATACATGTCCCACCCATGATAAGCCATTTGCCAATACTGAATCTCTTTTCAGTAAGAAATAAGCATTAGCCAGCAGGATGAATGCACCTAGCGGGAACTGAATCCAATTAAAATATTCATCATTTACCCCCTTAAGATTTAAACTGTTAATGATAGAGAAATACGCAAGCAAAGAAACCGCTGCCGCAATAAACGGTACCCATTTTTGTTTGATCACATAATATAGTGCCAGATACATAGCCACACCGCCTATCAGCACTGCCGGCCTCATCCAAACACCATTGATTGGCAATACAATTGCTGTGAATATCGAAATGGAATAAAAGCCCTGTGCGATGAAAAAAGCATGGCTGGCAGCGGGTTTCTTCTTCATTTTTAAAAGATAAGTGAATAGCAAAAGAACAGCACTTGCCAAAACCGTATTCATAGCCATTCCCAGTGAATCATGATAAAAACGATTGCTCTCCCGCAATTCTTCTCCAAAGAACATAAAGGAGAACCCGATCGTTAATGGGATGGCCCATGGAGCTGCATCCGTATAAAAGTTTCTTTTTTCAACATTTTTAATCAGGAACAAAACAAAACTAAAGATTAAAAGCATGGTTCCCGCTGCCATCCAATCCAACAGACCTATAGCGACCAATATGGAAAACACCATAATACTATTCCCAACATCGCGTGAGCTTGACTCGATGACTTTTAGCATATGATGCTTCACTAAATATCCCATGCTAATAAAAAGCACAAAACCGATAAAGAACACTGGAAGAATAAAATTCTTAAAATCAATTGCCCGATCCAGCATGAGCATAATCTCAAATAGTGCAGAAGCTATAAAAATAGGAGCCAGATACGCAAAAAGTCTATTAGCCATCACTTTTGCCAAATAAATAAACTGTACCGCAATCATAATATACGCCAAAAGCAATGCAGCAGACGGTTCATTCATCCTAAGTAATATGCCTTCAACCGAAATATAGAGAAACGCCAGGATTGAGACAATTGAACTCGTGACCCTGAACACTTTTTCCCAAGAATCATGATGATCCATAACCCTCGGCACTAACAGAAAACCTGTTCCAACCAGCGCATAGAATACCGGAGCAGCCACAACTAAAACGGAATGCTCAATAAGCTGGTAGGCACCATACACAAATAATAAGCTAAACACAAAGTGGAATTCCTTTTTACCAGTAACATAGACCATTGATAAATAGATAGCTGCAGTTACTAAAATATTGACGCTGTAAAAAACATGGCTATTAAAGAAAGCGAGCATCAAAATTGTAGACAGAACCAAATTAATTTGGGCAAAATAAACAAGCTCTTTTGAAAACAGCTTTAAGTCTTCACGGTTTTTAATTTTATGATAGAAAGCTGCAAGCAAAGCATTAAATAGCATGAGGCCTAAATAGAAGCCATCTTTTTCAAGCTCGAATGCTGCCAATGTATATCCCGCACTCGTACTAAGGGCAATATAAGCTAACCAGACAAATAGGCGTGAACTTAACTTTTTTGCAAGAATGCTGTATATTGGCACAACTAGAAAACTTCCTGCCGCTCCAAGTATGTAACGCCCTTCTCCATAAAAGGAAAAAAACGGCCCAAGCAATTCGAACCATCCAACAGATAAAATAAAGATCGGCAAGAATAAGCTGCCGAGAACAATAAAGGCAAATGATGTTCTCTCGATTTTTAATAATTTATTTGACATATAGGCAATTCCATAGAAAAGCAGCGAAACAAAAGCAATCGAACCGCTCTTCATCCAATTGGACATTGTATCCCAGTTGCTGGTAGCTACAAAGAGCCCGCCAATCAGGAGAAGAATCACTCCGATGTTCAGTAGCCAGGAGATATTTCTTTCCCTGACTTCGACTGGTGTTAACCTCTTTTTTGGTTTAACCGCCTGCTGGACAGGCTGCTTTTTTATTTGTTTAATGACAGCAGCCTGTGTATGCTCATGCTCCTGCCTCTTTTCGTTAAGGTCATAGTAATATTTGTTATGAGCATTCATTGTGATTTCAAAATGTTCATCTGTTATATAGTCTTTTTCTTTAAGTTTTGCCAGTTCAAATTGGAAAATGCTTTTATGGTATTTTTCAGTTTGAGAATCCATTCCATCACCTCTTTTAAATATAGAAATTATCGGAAATGCAATTATTTTATACTTTTGGTGTAATTTTACACATATTCATTCTAATAATCAATCTCTTTTTTGGAAAAATTTAAAAGTTTCTCCTGAATAGTCTAATTTCATTTAGAGCTGCCAATACGCCACCTTTCACTATCAACATAGTGTCAAATCAACAAGGCGTTTTAACATAGCCTTCTTTTTAGGAACACTCACATTTAATAACCAGGCTTTTTAAGAAAACCCAATTAGCAGTTTGTACGCTTCTCAAGAGTTCTCCTATTTAAATTATTTATTTGGCTGTTTTCGTAAACTTTGTTGCTTTTTAACAAGCAGTGAGTTAAGGTTGATTTCCGCTCCAGGTGCTCGCTTTCCGCGGGGCAGGCGGTGAGCCTCCTCGGCGCCCTGCGCCTGTGGGGTCTCACCTGTCCTGCTACTCCCGTAGGAGTCTCGCACCTTACGCTACAATCAACCAACCTTTTTTATCAGTTCACATTCATCATAACTTAATCAAAACAACAATCTCTTAGAGAAGAGCTATTTATTTAAATGCAGGAAACTAAGGTATAAAAAGGAATTTTCCCAATACTTTCGAGGGTTTTCCTTCAACTACTGATTATTTAACCCATGGAAAATCCACATTTCTTAGGCTATATAACCTATTAAAAAAGACTTATAATTATATCCGATAAATTTCTGAAGAACAATTCTATCCGAAAAATATTTTTTACATTATATTATTCTAGGAATTTATTAAATTTTACGGAGGAATCACCTTTGAAAAGACTGCAACTATTATTAATAACTTCTGTTCTATTGTTCGGCTTGTTCCCTGCAGTAAGCTTTGCAGCTCCAAACGAGGAAGAACTGGCTGCATTTTTACAGGAAATAAATTGGACTGAAGAGGGTTTAATTGACCACCTGGAATATTTTTGGGATGTAAATATGGAAGATTTTGAAACGATGGAAGATTTAATTGAATTCCTGGGTGAGCCAATTACTGAAGAAAACCTGCAGCAGCTCTTGTCTGACTATGGTTTCGAGAATGAGGAAGAATTAACAGCAATGCTTGTTGAAAATGGAGAAATGGAAGCAAATGAAAATGTTCGTGACGTTTTCAAATATATTGACGCTTTGGATTCGACAACTTCTTTTTTGACATATACAGGTACAGAAATTAATGCAGAAACTCTTCAGCAGCTGCTTGAAGACTACGACCTTACTATGGTAGAACTAAACGCACTCCTTGAGGAAAACGAAGATGCTTTGGAAAACTATGAGTATATTGAAGACCTGGATATAATGGTTTCTATTTATCTTGGTGTAGATGAAATGCCAGGTGAAGATGAGTTGACTCAAATGCTTGCAGATATCAGCCTTTCTGACGAAGAACTTGAAGCATTAATCACACACTTTATGACTTTGGATTTTGAAGATCCAGCCCTTCTTGATAAAATGATGGACCTGGAAAGCCGCTTAATGGCGTTTGGCGATTTTGAAAGTGCTGAGGAACTGAACGAAGAACAAATTGCTGAACTTATTAGCATTATGCAGGAAATGATGGATCTGTTTCAGCTGGATGCAGAGTTTTATCTCGTTAAAGGCAATGAAAAAATTCATTTAACAACAGAGGAAATGATGGTATTAGAAGAGACAAATGGCTTTGACTTATTGATCGAGCTATTCAATACACAAGGAGAATTCCTTGCTGATATGATCATTACAGCTGATATGTTCAGTTCGGAGCTGATTGAAGATACAGTAGGCGATTTGAACCAAGCTGAAACGGTTATTAAAAAACAGGAACCAGTTAAAGCCAAGTCTGCTCCGAAGAGTGTAAAAACAGTTAAAGGCGGCAAGCTGCCCAATACTGCTGGCAATTATGCTGAAGGCATTCTTGCCGGAATGGGTCTAATTGTATTAGGAACGTTCATTTTCCGCAAACGAAAAGTGAAATCTGCGTGAACAATAAGACTGTATTAAAGGCCGTTCTTGGTTCAGCAGTTATTATTATAGGAATTTGGCTTGTATTTTCAAATATACAGCCCTTTTTCTTCGCTGAACAAACTACAGCCCAAATTGATCAGAAACCTATAGAGCAACAAAATCATCAGCATATGTCAAAGGCAGAGAAAACAGATGGATCCACCTTGTATCCGTTACGACCTGCAACGGGGGAAGAGATTGGCGAGCTGTCAATACCAAAAATATCAGCAAGCCTTCCGATTTTCCATGGTACCAACGAAGATGAACTAAAAAAAGGGGTCGGTCATTTTGCGGGAAGTGTACTCCCTGGCGAAGCTGACAACTCTGTCCTTTCCGGCCACCGGGATACAGTATTCCGAAAGCTTGGCGAAGTAACAGTAGGCGATTTGCTGTTAGTCAACACGTCTGCAGGCGAGTTTACCTACAAAGTCCGCAAAGTAAGAATAGTTGATGCAGACGACAGAACAGTCATCGTACCTAAGCCGAGAGCAACTCTGACTGTTACAACTTGCTATCCGTTTAATTATGTTGGGGATGCACCACAGCGATATGTACTTGTCGGCGATTTAGTGAGAAAATAAAAAAGCCCGCTTATTTATGCGGGCTTTTAAAAGAGAAGGCCATTTAAAGGTCTTCTTTTTTATTGAGTAATTGTCACTAATTTGACGTCTGCAAAGTCAAAGCGGTGGTAATGATCATCAGAGTCAGTAACTTCAACGAATCCTTCGAGATCCTTAATCTTCCCAATAACCTCGGATTTATTTTCTGCTTCAATCCATTCAGTAACCGTTACATCTTTTTCGAATGTGTAAATAATCTTAAATGAATTCATTTGTGTAAAACTCTCCTTTCGCATTATTTCTTCCCGAAAATACAGAGTTTAAACTAGTAAATTTTTTTGAAGTGAAATCAAATTCAATCTTGTACCTCAGAAACCCAGCATGAAAAAGAAAACATTAACAAGCAGCAATATGAAAGAGGTTGCTAGCAATACGCTATCTGACAAATATCAACCTCAATCAACAGGTTCTTACCGCTTTCGTCAAGTTCACTGATATAAAGTCAATATTCTGCTAATGGAATTAAACTTAAACAGTGCTTGGCTAGCTTACAAGTATTATAAAAAATTTCCTTTCTCTTTCTTTCCTATTAACAGCAGGTTACATAATTATATTATTGACTCCTTTTTTCTAATCAAAAAAAGAGTCCACATTTAATGGAGGCCACTGAAAAAGTCCAATATTTATAAAAGGCAGTTGAAAGTTCTATCAAATGAACTTTCAACTGCCTTTTTACTTTATAATATGTTTATCAAAAGTGTGTAGGTGGTATTCAAGTGATCTCAAATCAAGAATCTCTCAACTTCAGCCCATTCATGGCTTTATACGATATTGTTGTACCAAAAGATAATATGCTTCGAAAAATTAATGACCTTGTGGATTTTACTTTTATTCTTGAAGAATTGAAAACAAAATACTGTTTTGAAAATGGTCGTAATGCAATTTCGCCAATTCGTATGTTCAAATATTTACTTCTTAAATCAATCTATGATTTGTCAGATGTAGATGTTGTGGAACGTTCCAAATACGATATGTCATTTAAATATTTTCTCGATATGTCTCCAGAGGATTCTGTAATTGACCCAAGTTCATTAACGAAATTTCGAAAACTTCGTCTAAAAGATGTAGGTTTATTAGATATGCTAATTGGGAAAACCGTTGAGATAGCTCTAGAAAAAGAGATCATTAAGAGTAAAACAATTATCGTGGATGCAACACATACGAAAGCACGTTATAACCAAAAAACTCCGAAAGAGTTTTTACAAGAGAAATCAAAAAATGTCCGTAAAGCAGTATATCAAGTAGATGATTCAATGAAAGAAAAGTTTCCGCCAAAAACGACTTCTAACGAAGTAAACGATGAATTGGATTATTGTCGTCAAGTCATTACGGTTATTGAGACTAAGCCACAAATTGCTGAGATTCCGGCTGTCAAAGAAAAATTAAATGTATTAAAAGAAGTTGTCGAAGATTATGCAGAACAACTAAGCTTTTCAAATGATCCAGATGCGCGAGTCGGACACAAAACAGCTGATTCTTCATTCTTTGGATTTAAAACACATTTAGCTATGAGTGATGAGCGAATTATTACAGCTGCGGTTGTTACTACTGGAGAGAAAAGTGATGGAAAATACTTAAAAGACCTAATTGAGAAAAGTAAAAAAGCAGGGATGAATATTGATAGAATCATTGGTGATACAGCTTATTCGGAAAAAGATAATATTCAGTATGCAAAAAAAGAATAATTTCAACTAGTATCTAAACTACATCCTCAAATCACACAAGGTGTACGAGCGAAAGAAGACGAGTTTGAGTTTAATAAGGATGCAGGTATGTATGTTTGTAAATCAGGTCACATGGCAATACGTAAAGCGCGAACTGGCAAGAAAAATCAAGGCGCAAATCAAAGTGACACTTATTACTTTGATATAAAAAAATGTAAAGTATGCCCGTTGCGTGATGGCTGTTATAAAGAGGGGGCAAAAAGTAAAACATATTCTGTTTCAATCAAATCCACCGAACACAAGGATCAAGAAAAATTTCAAAACAGTGAAGAGTTTAAAGAATTTGCACGCTCTCGTTATAAAATTGAAGCAAAAAATAGTGAGTTAAAACATAGACACGGGTATGAAACGGCATCATCTGCGGGTCTAATTGGGATGGAGATTCAAGGAGCCACTGCGATATTTGCAGTTAATCTCAAGCGAATCCTAAAACTCCTTAATGAAAAAGAATAAAAGAGAAACGGAAAAAGGCAATTTACCGTCTAAAAAACAGACGGCAAATTGCCTTTTTTGTATTGAACTGAGATTCGAGAATAAAAAACGTAAGTTTTTCAGTGGCCTCCATTTAATGTGGACTCCTTTCTTAATTCTTATTCACCTAGGTCAACATTATGGTAAACCCGTTGAACATCTTCCAGATCTTCCAGCGCATCAATCAGCTTTTCGAATTGAGCTTGTGCTTCAGAATCCAGTGTTACTTCATTTTGAGGAAGCATCGTTAATTCTGCAACCGTAAACTCTGTAATGCCTTGTTCTTTAAAGGCTTCCTGAATAGCATGAAATTGATCCGGCTCCGCGTAGACGATTACAGTATCATCTTCTTCTAAAATATCACGTGCATCCACGTCTGCTTCCATTAAGATTTCAAGCACTTCCTCTTCGGATCTGCCTTCAATGCCAATTACAGCTGTTGAATCGAACATGTATGCTACTGAACCGCTCACTCCCATATTCCCGCCATTTTTACCAAATGCAGCACGTACATTGGAAGCGGTACGGTTTACGTTATTTGTCAGCGCATCAACAATAATCATAGAACCGCTTGGCCCAAATCCTTCGTAACGAAGCTCGTCATAATTTTCTTCTGCTCCGCCCTTAGCTTTTTCAATCGCACGATCAATGATATTTCTTGGCACATTATATGTTTTTGCACGCTCAAGTACAAATTTTAAAGCCTGGTTTGCTTCAGGATCAGGCTCGCCCTGTTTGGCTACTACATAAATTTCAAGTGCGAACTTGGAATAAACACGACTTGTATTTGCATCCTTTGAAGCTTTTTTTTCTTTAATGTTGTTCCATTTACGGCCCATATGTCCCACTCTCTTTCAACTTTGGATCTATAAATAATATGTAATGGAGTCCTTCTCCACTGAAGAACTTATACCCCATTATTATACATGAAGTGATGGGACTTTTTCGAGTATATACTTTATTTCCATTTAAACACAGGACCCGAACCCCCGTTCGCTGGGGCTCTTGAATAGAGATAAACAGTCAAGTTTAGTAGAGCCAAAAGAAAAAACCAATACAATATGTATTGACCCTATCCTTTTGGCAAATTTTTGGCATAAATAAACGCAGCTGGCAATGTTTTCAATTTGTTTCTTTTCAAGTATAGGTACAATATAAAGAAAACTCCGGCACTTGATCCCCTTAGTATCGTTGATACGAGCATCGCTATATCGATGCTCGTTTGCTCCAGGAGATAGACGCCGAATTGCGGGGCAACAAAGGCAACCAGTGCGAGCAAAATATTATAATTGGAAATAAAAACACTCCTCTTCTCTTCCTCAGTTACCTCCAATAGCTGGTTAAACAGGATAAGAACTGTACCAGACACAAACAGTCCGCTAAAGCCGTTCACTAAAACAAGATAGATCATATTCGGTGAAAGGATTGTTAAAACAGGTGCGCTTGCCATTCCAGCAGAGACAAGGACCATCATTTTTGCATTGCTATGTTTATCAGCCATTCTCCCCCACCATTTGTAGCTGACAATTTGCGCGAGCTGGTTTGCTACAGTAAATAAACTGATCCATAGTGCTGTTGCTCCTGCATATTTAATCTGATAGATGCTAAATAATGACCAGGCCATTTGCCAGCCAAAGTTGAAAAAGAGGCTGCAAAGCAAAAAGTAGAGAAAAGGCTTATGCTTAAAAACCTCCAGCCCCAAGGATAATCGCTTGTTCTCACTCTTCTTTTCCTTTTTCTCTTCTTTATGCTTCAGCAAATAGTAAACTTCTATTAAGCCGAAAAGAAACGCTGAGATAAACAACACTTGAAAAGGGAAAGGGTTTATTTTATCAAATTGCTGGAGAAGAAGACCTATCAAAAGTGTTGAAAACATACCCACAATCGTAAGGATTTTATTTCGTTGGCTAAAGAATCCGCTTCTCCGTTCATCAGGGATCAGATCACCAATAAAACTCTGCCAGCTCAAATTCGCGAAGGATCCCGGCAGATTCATAAAGCCAACAAGAAGAACAAAAGTCCAGCCTCTATATTCAGCAGGTAAATACATAATGAAAAACATGAGGAATAAAAAGAGCCTTGCCGCCAAGAAAGAATACGCTGTGAATCTTTTCTTCTCTTCCAGTCGATTTATTATCAGGGATCCTATCACCATAGCAAACATGCCTATAAACTGCGGTAAAGAACTGATCAGCCCTATTTGAAAATTTGTTGCCCCAAGCACACTGATGGCAAACAGCGGAAAATAATTATTACTAATATTTAATACAATGGTTGTAGCAATTCCATTTCGGATACTGAGCTTCTCATTCTGCTTTGTTTCACTAAGCGGCAGTGCCATCGGTCATCTTCCTTCACGATATAGATCATTCTATTTCGACACACTAAATATTCTTAAGTAATCATAATCCCGTACTCCTTTTTTGGCAATACTTTTATGAAAAATTTTCAAAATAAAAACCTCTATTAAAGAGGTTTGCTGAGTGCATTATTTAGACTGCTTTCGTTGAGGATTTCCCTTCTATCATGAGAATGGCTTCTTCATTCTTAGCTATCTTTGTTAACTGAGCATCAAGTCGCTGGTGAATTTGAGTAATTTCTTCACTTAACATTTGCTTTAAAGTAGTTTCTTTAATAATCTCCAAAAAATCCTTCATTTCTTCTCTTTGGAAAGAATCCAGTTTTTCAACTATTTCTTTTATGTCTGTAAGATCGATCTGGTTAACCATTACTCGGTGTTCAATGCTATCAACTTTTTCTAGTCGGTCCAACCTGTGTTCAAGTATCTTTACATTTTTATCGATTTGGATCAGTTGATTCTTAATCTCTTTGTTGCTTTCCAGCAGCTGCTTCAATAGCTCCTCCATAATATCTCTCCTCGTCTTTTGTTAGACCAATTTTATCACCTTCGTTCTTTTTAATGCTGTGAATATTTCGTTACAAATGTATTGAAATGGAAAATAACAAAAAAGAGACACAAAAGTGCCTCTATTTCGCCTTTATTAATGCCTCTAATACTTTCTGAACCCCAAATCCCTCTTTAAAAGATACAAGCTTTGCAGAATCACCTTTAATTGCTTTGAGCAACTCTTCAGCTAGGCTATTTTTTTCAGCTGCCTCTAGTGAGATGGGTTCCCCGTTGTCTGCGGCCGTACTCTGTGAAAGAATGCCCCAATTCAACATATCCAATGTTCCTTTGTCGCCGAAGACTTTAAATGAAAGATGCTCTTTCTGACCAATATCAGCTATTCCGTTAAAGAGAACAGGAATATTCCCCGGGAGCTTCATAGAACTGATAAAGCTTGTTTCGCACAAATGTTCATCCTCAGGATATTCAACAAAAGAATGAATATCGCCCATCTCCCCAAATACTTCGTGTATCATTTGAATAAAGTGGGGAGCTACTTCCCGGATAAAACCTCCCTGCTCTCTGCTTGAAATCCATTCATTTTTCTGCCAAGAACGGGGCCAATGGGTAAAATGCAAATGAAGTTCAATTTTTTTGATTTTTCCCAGCTCTCCACTTTGTATCTTTTCTTTAAATACCTGAAAGGCCTGGCTATATACCATAGGAAAGTTCATGGCATGGATAATATCGGCGCGTTCAGCTGCTTCATACATTTCCTTCGCTTCCGCAACCGAATTTGCAAGTGGCTTTTCACATAGCAAATTTTTTCTGCTTCTAATTATATCCATCGCAATTGCGTGGTGGAACTTAGGCGGAACCCCTAAGTAGATGAGATCAATCGTCTCATCTTGAAGCAGGTCCAAATGATCCGTATACATCGCTGCAGCCGGTAGCTCAACTTTAAGTTTGTTTAAACGTTCTTCGTTTCGATCACATAGAGCCGCAATTTCGATTTCTTCATGCTGCTGAAATTGGCGCAAAATCCTTTCTCCTACCGCTCCCATTCCTATTAAACCAACTTTAACTTTCAAGATCCTTCACCTGCTTATATAGATTCATAGCACACAAGAGAATTATACAATTTATTTAAAAAATGCTAAAGTTATATATTTTTTAAACTTTAAATCGAGTAGGAGGGGGTGACTAACCCCCGACCTCTCACACCACCGTACGTACCGTTCGGTATACGGCGGTTCAATTAAGTGTGACGCAGAACTTCATATCGTTGATAAAGACTTTTGAGCCCTCGATTACTCCAGTAGGAGTTATCGAGGGTTTTGTGTAGGATTGGACTTGAGGCTATCCTCCAAAATTTCTTTCTGGAGTTTCCCCATTCGTATGCCTTTTGGTCTGGAACACCTAGATCCTTAAGTTTTCTTACTCTTGTCTTCGGGTTCTTCCATTGTTTCCATTCAATCATACGGAGTCTTCTTCTAATCCATTCATCAAATTCTTTGAATTTACTTGGTGTGTCAGCTAATGCGAAATATCCACACCATCCAGTT